>CAOJZZ010000046.1 GCA_948466315.1 uncultured Mycoplasmatota bacterium
GGATAAAGCAAATTCACTTTTTCTTTTTTTTCTGAATTTTACCTAAACTCAAATAGAGAATAAAGTATTTGAAAATAGCAAGTTTGTTTTTATTTCTATAAAAGATGATCATATACCAAGGAAAAAGCTTAAGAAGGCTAAAGATAGTGGAGTGAATGTGGGACTTATTGTTTCACCTACTGATTGTACTTATGCTTCTATTTATAAGACTATTGATAAAGTAAAAGAAATTGTTGAGAATTATTCAATTACTTATCCGATTTTGTATGATATAACAGCTTTGATGAATTATGATGTTGTTAGGGCTAATTGTTTATTGGCGGAGGAGTTTTGTAATAAGCTTACTGCTAACGGTTGTTATGTTGGTCTTTATGGTAGTGAAAGTGATATGAAGGAATTTTCATCTAAGTATGCTGATATTACTTTGACTAATTCAATTGATTTGTATGATAAAATGATTTCTTTGAATAAAAAGGATTCCTATACTAGTGATTATGAAGGTAGTTATACTATGGTTCAACTTAGTAATGGAGTAGTTTTATGTTCCTATGATTTAGCTTTGATTATTGAAAGTAATAAATTGAATAGTTCGTCTTCTTTTATTCCAGAATTTAAATATGTTGTTCAAGAAGGGGATTATTTGGAGAGAATAGCTAATAATTATCAGATAAAAGTAGATGATTTGGCAGATTATAATAATATTTCTTCTGGTGATTTAATTCAAGTAGGAGAGAATATTATTATTCCGAATAATTATACAAACTTAGAGATAGAATCAATTGATAAGGATTATGATTTTTCGTCTTTAGAAGTTCCTAGTGAGACGTTGAATGGTTTGGTTAAAGGAATTGATGTTTCTGAGTATCAAGGAGATATTGAGTGGGTAGAGGTATCAAATAGTGTTGATTTTGCTATACTTAGGTTATGTGATTTTTGTAATAGGACTACTGATGATGATATTGTTTTAGATAATAAATTTTTATTTAATATGAATGCCTGTGAATTATTTGATATTCCAGTAGGTGTCTATTATTTTTCAAGGGCTACTACTCCTAAGGAGGCAAAAAAAGAGGCATTATTTGTTGCTGATAAATTAAAGAGTTATTCTTTGGAATATCCAGTTTATATGGATTGTGAAACAGATGAGTTGAATGAATTGATGAAAAATAATCCTAGTAAATTTGAAGATATTGTTAATACCTCGATGGGAGTATTAGAAAGTGAAGGATATTTTGCGGGTATTTATTGTAATAAAAGTTATTTTGATAATATTTCTTATTTAAGTGATCGTTATTCTTTTTGGCTTACTTCTAATGAGTCTTATGGTGAATCAGTTAGTTTTGATCGTTTTAGTACAAGATGTTTTCCAGTTTTATATATGCCAAATAATAATCAAAGTATGTATCAGTATTCTTCTAAAGGAGTCGTCAATGGAATTTCTGGTGATGTAGATATTAATTATTCTGTTAAGACTCTTCAAAAAGTTATTCATGCTGGTGGTTTTGATAAGCCTAAAGAGTAGGCTGTTTTATAGTAGGTAATTGTTCAGATTTTAATTAATGAAAAATAATTAACATTTTTTCTTGGCTTTGTCTTATATTGTAAGGATTAACTTAACATAATATTGAAAATAAATATTACTGCCACAATTTAGGATTGGTCTTTCTTCTTTATGAAATTAGTAAATTAGGAAATTGTTGTATTTATAAATTTAATATTTTGGATTTATGATAGAATAATAAAATATTTTGTTATAGTTCAATCAAAGAGAGAAAACATCCATAATAGAAGCAATGTTTGTTGATATATAGAGTTTAAAACGTGTTGTTATTTACAGATTTTTTCTTTATTTATGAGTGATTATTTAAAAATATTAATCTAGGTGTAATTAACATTTTTTTCTTAAAATTAATAATGAACTTTCTTTTTATAATAAAGAAATTAGTATATTTAAATTGATTGAATTATAAACTTTTATTTTAGTAACGTTTATTAATTTATAGACATAAGTACATTATACATGTTATAATGTATTTGTGATTGCTCGTATGGCGGAATTGGTAGACGCGGTAGACTCAAAATCTATTTTCCGATGAGGAAGTTTCGGTTCAAGTCCGAATACGAGCACCAGATTTAAGGATAACTCGAAATTTTCGAGTAGTATAGAAGGCGGCTTGGTAAAAAGTCGTTTTTATGTTGTTATGAATAGGCCAAGGAACTTGCATAAAATAAAAAAGGAAATACTTAACCTTTCGTTACTATTTAGCCCAATTTTGTGATAGTTCAGACAAAAAAATACACAGTATAATAAAAATAATATTATAAATAAGGCTCTTTTAAGACAATTAGTAGAGTCTGGAATTAAAGAAGAAAATATTTATTTAAGAGAAAATTCATTATTTGATGAAAATTATTATTCTTCACAAAGAGCTAGGTTATTCCAAATTCCTTCTCTTGATGGTAGATTTATGCATGGAGTAATGTTTGAAAAAGAAGGTCAAGAAAGAGAATATAAACAACCTTATATTAAAAAATATGCAGTAAAACAAAAATAATAGAAATTTTAAGTTTTATTTTGACAAAAGTAACAAATATTAAAATACTAATTTTGTTACTTTTTTTGTTAGTAAATATTAAATTATATTATAGGTTTAGAAGGTGGTTATTCTTTGCTAAAATTAATACTTTTATAGTTGGAGATATTTCTTTTGTAAAAATGACAAATTTCTATAAATTATTTTATAAGTAAGATATTGATATCCTTTAGACAGAGTATATTTTATTAATTAGTAAATAGTGGGTATTTTAGATATTTGTTATTTTTTGTTTTCAAACTTGTTTCTTTGTTGTATAATATCTTAAAAATTTATGTTTTATAGCATTATTATTTTAGGAGGTTGTGGTTTAATGAAAAAGAATTATATTGCTATGTTAATGAATAGGCATTATCTTGGAGATGATATATTTATTTTTAATTCTATTTCTGTAATGGAAGGTAGAATTGATGAAAAAAGTAAAATATTTAAGGATAGAAATGGTACCGAGTATTTTTCAATTATGGATAAGAGTTATTTATTATCTGAGATTTCTTATGCTTATTCTAATTTGTATTTAAAAGATGATATGGTTAAGATATTTGGTAAAGGAAATAAATCATTAGGATGGGCAATTAGAAATTATGAAAGATTATCTAAGGATTTATTTTATTTTGTTATTAAGACTAGTAATGGGGAAGTGTTTTGTTATCCATTAAGTCGTAATGAAGTTTTAAAAAATGTAAAACAGTCTTTAGATAAGATAGATTGTAGTATTAAATTACATGATGTTAATAAAGGTAAAGTTAGCTTTAATAATTTAGAGAATCATAGTGATGCTATTACTTCTTTGATTGAGAGTATTGTTAGAGGGGATTATTCTTTGAAAGATTTAGAGGTTATTAGGGATAAAGTATCTTCTAATTATGAAGACTTGGAAGGATTGCTAGACACAATAGATTTACAAATTGATGCTACTAATAATGGAGAAGCTTCTGTTGAGATGAATAAGATAGATAATTTAAATTTACATAGTACTAATGATAGTAAGGTAGTGTCTAATAAAGGTAAAGTTGCTGATAACAGTCAAATAAGAAATAATACTAGTATTGATGTTGATGATGTATTTAATAAAATAACAAGGACTTTGATAGCTCAAGATGAGCCAGTTAGACGAATGCTTATAGAAATTGTAAGAAGAGATATGGATTGTAGGAAGAGACAAGATGCTATATTGTTAACTGGAGCAACAGGTGTTGGTAAGACTGAACTTATGGGACTTATTGCTAAATATTTAGATAGGGGATATATTAAAGTTGATGCTACACAACTTACTATGCCAGGTTATGTTGGTAAAAATTTAGAGGAAGTTTTGTGGGATTTGTATGTTGCTTGTGATAAAAATAAAGAGAAGTGTGAGAATGCAATTATTTATTTTGATGAAATAGATAAGAAAGGTTCAGCTGATAAGAGTGATGTTAGTGGAAAAGGCGTATTAAATACTTTATTACCTTTTATTACAGGTAGTACTTATGATGCTTGTTCGAGCTTGAAGTCAGCAAAAGAAAAAGTTAAAATAGATACTACTAATATGATTGTTGTGTTAGGCGGAGCATATACAGATGTTTATAAAGATTTGATTGATAAAAGTATTGGTTTTAGTCCTTTGAGAGGAGATTTACATACTGTACGTGAGGCAACTACTGATGATTTTATTGAAAAAGCTATGATGACTGATGAGTTTATGGGAAGAAGTGTTGTTATTAAAATGAACGATTTAGAAATTGCTTCATTAAAACAGGTTATTACTAAATCTGATAAATCAGCATGGAAAGTTCAACGATCATTATTTGAGAGGTTAGGAGTAGAGTTAAAATCTACTGATAGTTATTTAGAAGCAATTGCTAGTGAAGCATATGAGAGAAAGACTGGTGCAAGAGGTTTGAATACAGTTATTGATGAGACTACTTGGAGAGCTTTTGATGATGTTTATTGTAATCCTAATGTATATAGTGAAGTTATATTAGATGGGGAAACAGTAAAAGATTCGCGAAATTATCAATTAGTAAAAAAGAACAAAAGATAAGTATAATTAATTTTAAAGTGTTAGATTGTAGGTGAATATAAATGTCGAATATATATAATAAAATTAGAAATATTCTATTACTTAATGTAAAGGATACTTTAATAAAGCAAAAGTCTATTTATTTAGATGATGATGTAGCAGAGATGGATATATTAGATGATTCTTTTTTTGAAGATGAAAGCTATCTTAATCATGATTATAATATTAAGAAGTTTTTAGATGAGTTTTCTGATCCTTGTGATATTATAAAGTATCGTGATCCTAAAAAGGTAAAGAATTTTATTGATAAGATGGCTATTTGGTGGGAGTTTAAATACTCTAATAATTCTATTGATGAGTTGTTTGGTAGTGATAGTTATTTTTCTAGGACTTTGTCTTCTAATAGGAATAATTCTTTTTCTGAAATTTTTTCTTTTATTAAGTCAGAGTCATGTGATTGTGATGTGACTAATTATTTTTATGAGTCCTTATCAGATGAGGAAAAAAAATATTGTGATTGTAATAGGTATGTTTTTTTAGAATGTTCGTTTAATACTTACTTTTATATATCTTCTGATGGAATTATTCAAAGTGTTGATTCTATTAATAAGAATACAGAAATGGCTAAGTTACCAGAAGAGTATTTTGAACCATTTATGGGTAAACATATAAATGATATAAAAGAAATATCAAAAAAAACAGGGGTTTATGTTTCAGATAAAACTATTGATATGGCTATAAAGACATATAATGATGATGTTTGTTTTAGAGAGGGATTACTTAATAGTGTTATGTATAAATTAATTGAGCGTGGCGGTAGTAAGTATGGTGCTAAAAGAGCGTTTATGTTGGCAATGAAATTAGGGGGTTCCTTAGATATTCCAATGAAATATGGTGTTGATTATACAGATTATAATCTTAGGGAATATATTAATATGTATTTGAAAGCTGGGGGTTCTACAGATTTAGTTTGTTATGTTAATTATAGTGATAGTAAAGATAGTGATTTAAAAAAGGATACAGTGAAGGTTTCAGAATTAGTAAAAGATTTATGGAATAGTGATGATTCTAAATATACTCCAGAAGAATGTAGACTTCATCAAAGATTAGTTAATGTTTTATCTAACCATACTAGTGAAGATGGGATCTATGTAAATGTAAAAAAGAGATAGTTGGTTATAAAATCAAATTATAATTAGTTAATATAAAAAAGATTATCAATGTTTTTGGATGATAGTCTTTATATTTTTATGTTTAGTTTTTTGGATAGTTTTATCTTGCATTTGTGTATCTAGGTCCTTATATAATAGTTTGCCATTGTATTTTGAAAAATCTTTTGTTTCTGTAATTATATTTTGATGTGGTATTTTTTGAATTATATAGTGATTTAATAACTTACAATATATATGGTAAGTATTACGTAGTTGTGATTTAAATTAATACAATTGTTATGAAGGAATGGTAAAATTGTCTAACGAAAGGTTGGTCACAAAGGGTAGTAATTGCGAAATCATCTTTTAGATTTGTTGCTATTTCGTAAGTGCTATCGTGACAAAAATCAGCAAGTTTCCTGTCAGTAGCTTTTTTTGCTAGGGTTATTTTTCCTAATTGTAAAAATATTCTTGAGCTTTTTTGAATTTAATAGTTCCTAAAGAACAATTAATAGTAAAAGTATCATTTTCTTTTTTTATTATATATAAATTTGGATTTTAATGTTCTTTGCATTAAGAAATCTTCTGTTCTTTCTGATGTAGTATTACAAAAATCTGAAATTAGTCATAATAATGTATGAGAGAAATTTTAGTGATATTTTTCCATTAAATTATATAATTTGTCTAAATGTTCATTTTTGTCTAATAGTTTGATATGTAAGGGTCATCATTTTTTTTCATTATTACCATATGTATTTTGTATTATTTCTTTTAATT
Organism: uncultured Mycoplasmatota bacterium; assembly: GCA_948466315.1. GTDB lineage: Bacteria > Bacillota_I > Bacilli_A > RF39 > UBA660 > CAOJZZ01. The sequence goes on from CAOJZZ010000046.1 coordinate 6,528, forward strand.
CATCATTATTTTCAGATAAATTATTAAGAATTTTTTCATAATTTTTTTCTTTTATTTCATCAAACATGTCTTTAAAATAATATTTTATTATATGTTTTTAAATTTTTCATAGTAACGTGTATTTTCTAATTGTTTTTATTGATTGTCAAGGAAAACTTGTTTGTTTTTGTTGCATTTTATCTTTATTTCTGTTATAATAGGCGCTATATGAGGGGGGAAAGAAATGTTTTTTGAAAAAATGGATAAAAGAAATATTATTTTACTTTGTTTAGGAATTGTATTTCTAGTTGTATTTGGTATTTTCTTAGTCACTAATGAGACAAGCAAAGTAAAGTTAGATGATAAGAATAAATCACAAATTAAGACCAAGACTAATTCAGACTCTAAATCTACTAAGGATAAAAATGTTACAGTGAAGGAGAAAAAAAAGACTGATGAGGTAAAAACAAATGGTGATAGTAGTACTAGTATTAATGCTAATAATGGTGCTGTTTCTAATGATTCAACTGCTTCAGGTGATTCTAATACTTCTAATGAACAATCAACTGATACTTCTTCAGAAAATACTTCTAATGAGGTACAAGAGGGTACTTTAACTGATGATAGTATAGATGTTTCTGTTAAAAGTAGTAATAGTGATGAAGGAGTTATTAGTGAATATGTGGATGATTCAGATACTAATGTTGTAAGTGATATTCCTCAAACACTTGAAGAGACAACGATAGTTTTATCTCCGTCAACTAAGACATTAAAAGTAGGGGATAGATTTGCTTTTAAGACAAAAATTACTCCTAGTGATTCTTCTGTTGGCGCAGTTAAGTATCAAAGTAATAAAAAGTCTGTTGCTGGTGTTACTCAAAAAGGTGTTGTTGTTGCTAGAAAAAAAGGTACTGCTATAATTACTGCTCAATTACCTTCAGGTCGTTTTTCAACTGCTGTTGTAAAAGTTATTGGTACTAATAGTAATACAAGTACTAAAAAGCAAACTACTAATAAGAATAAAACTAATAATAATAGTAGTACTGTTACTAAAAAGCAGAAGAATCAAAATAAAAAAACTACTAAAAAACAAACTACTAATAAATCAGGACAGTCATCATCTAATGTAGCTGTAGGTTCAGATACTAATGAATCACAAGTACCTGTTCAAGATACGAATAATAGTGGAAATCAGAATACTAATAAAAATGAAAATCAAGCTACTAACCAAAATACTAATCAAACTTCTACTAAAAGAAATGGTTGGGTAAATCAAAATGGTAATAAATATTATTTTAAAGATGGAAAGTATGTTACTGGATGGCAAAAAATTAATGGGGCAACTTATTATTTTAATGCTAAGGGTCTTATGCTAAGAGATACTTATGTGGATTATCATTATTTGAGACCTAATGGTAAGAAGAAAAAGAAAATTGGTCCATTTAGTGCTACTATGTATGGAGCTACTGCTTGGGTAAAGGAGAAATTAAATGTTTATAGTAAGGTGTCATCTGAAAGTCTTATTGATGGTACTGTTGCTGCAGGTAGTAAAGTGAAAATTTTATCTGTTGTTCATCCAAATGGTTATGTAAAAATTAGTCATGGTAATCTTGAAGGTTATGTTATTGCTAATAAATTAATGATTAATTTACCTGATGTTATTCCAGATATGTATTATTCTATTACTAATTCAAGTGGGTCTATATTTAAAGCGGCAGGTAGCGATATTTCAGGTGTTACAGGAAATAATCTTTATGGTTTTACAAAGGAATATAATGCTAAAATTGGTAAAGAAACTTATTATGCTCCTATGTTGTATCCAGTAGCTGTTCAGTTGCAGAAAGCTTATAATGAGGCTAGAAGGCAAGGGTATAACTTTAAGGTTTATGATACTTATCGACCTTATGATGTTTCTATGAATGTAGCAAGTCAAATGCGTAGTCTTTATAATTCTAATACTAAGGTTCGTAATAAAGTTGATTATGATAAAGATGGTGGTTATTGGGGACAAGGATGGTTTATAGCTCAAGGTGTTTCTGGACATAATCGTGGTACAGATATAGATTTGACTTTAACTAATGCTAAAGGTATAGAACTTAAAGCACAGTCTGCTATGCATTCTTTAGATACATCATCATTAGTAAAATATAATAATAAAGTTTCTAATAAATTACGTTCTATAATGACTTCTGTAGGTTTTGAAACATTGAAGTCTGAGTGGTGGCATTTCCAAGAAGATGATTATAAAAATACTTCATACGTTAGCTTTAAGCTTCGTTAAATCAAATAATAGTGTGATAAGAGTATTGCACTGTTTTTATTTTTTAAATGTATAAAATAAGAATATAGCGTGTTATAATAATTAATAAAATTAGTAATAAGTTAGGTGATTTTATGGAATTGGAAGATCAATTTAGGTGTTTGGTTGGTGGATATTATGGAATAGCTAGTTTAGATGAGTATGATTTAAAATTATATGTGTTAAAAGATGTTGAAGAATATATCAGAGATTTTATAAAAACTAATCCTATTGATTGTTTTGATTATAAGTATGAGGCTAAGAAGGTATTAGATAGTGTTTCTGATGTTATAAAATTACAAGATGCTTTGATTGTTTTACATAAAATAGAAACACCTATGGAATTAGTATTGCTTGTAAAGTCGAGGTTGAAAGAGTTGATGAAGAAATAAAATCATTTAAAAAATAATTAAATTATGATATATTTTTACTATATGATATAAGGATGGTAATAGCATGAGTAAAAATTTAAGGTTTGTTTTGCTTTTTATAATAGTTTTAATTAGTTGTTCTGGTTGTAATGGTAATATTACTAGAGATATTAGGCATCAGGGATTTGATGTTTCTGATTCTTCTTTTGTTTGTAAACCTTTATTTCCTAGTAAAGATGAAGAAAAAGATTATGAAAGAATAAGATATTTAAGTGATGCTTTTGCTATTACTAATGAGGGGAATATTTATGAATTATCTTTAAGTCAGAAATTTTCTAATGGTCAAAATTGTAAGAAGAGTTCTTTTCCTTTAATTGTAGAATCTATTTTTGATAATTCAGTTATAAAGGCTAGTGATGGGAAATATTATTATTTATTTTCACAAAGTAATGTGCCTGCTTATTCAGAAGTTACTACTATTGATAATAATTATAGTATTTATAATTTATTACTTACTGATCCTGATGTATTGAAGGTTCAAACTATTGATCAGAATCAGGGATATTATTATGTTTTGAGGCGTGATGGTAGTATTTATAATTATGTTGTTACTAGGGAAAGTTATAATTCACCTTATACTCTTGCAGGTGCGGCTCTTGTTTATAATAAGAATGATTATAATGGTAAAATAATGGATTTTTATGAGGCTTTTGATAATCCAGCGACTTTTATTAAAACTAATAAAGAAATACATAGGATGCAGGCGACAAATTTAGATCAGTGTATGAAATATGCGGATGTTTATTGTAAGTATAAGATGTCTTTAGATAAGGTTCTTACAGAGCATTTGGATAGGATATTAGGATACAATGGTGGTTATTTGATTACTGATTATGGTAAAGTATTTAGTGCAAGTAGATAGTTTTATTAGTATTATGGGAGGTTTTAAATTGTGTTAGTTGCTGATGATTGGAAAGATTATGAAATTATAGATGCTTCTTGTGGTCAAAAATTAGAAAGATGGGGTAATATTTATTTGTTGCGTCCAGATCCACAGGTTGTTTGGGATAATGGTGATTTGTTTGAGAAGTATCGTAGTATGATTGATGCTGTTTATTATAGGAGTAATAAAGGTGGTGGACATTGGGAAAATTTAAAAAAAGTTAGGCCTCATTGGAAAATAGAGTATAAAAATTTAGTTTTTAATATTAAACAAATGGGCTTTAAGCATACAGGATTATTTCCAGAGCAAGCAGTTAATTGGAATTTTATGATTAAAAAAATAAAAAAAGCTAATAGAAAGATTAAAGTTTTGAATTTATTTGCTTATACTGGAGGAGCTACTGTTGCTTGTCTTAGTGCAGGTGCTAGCGTTGTACATGTAGATTCTTCACGCGGAATGGTTGAATGGTGTAAAGAGAATGTTCAAGCTAGTGGTTTTTCGGATTATGATGTTAGATATTTGGTAGATGATGTTTTGAAATTTGTAAGAAGGGAGATTCGAAGGGGTAATCATTATGATGTTATTATTATGGATCCACCAAGTTATGGACGAGGAAATCATGGCGAGGTTTGGGAGATTGAGAAAGATTTAAATTTGTTAGTTAAGTTATGTTGTGATTTGTTGAGTGATAATCCATTATTCTTTTTGATTAATTCTTATACAACGGGTTTTTCTTCGCATGTTCTTGAGAATATTTTGAAACTTACAGTAGGAAAAAAATTTAATGGTGTTGTTTCTTGTGGTGAAGTTGGTATTCCTGTTAATAGGAATAATTTGGTATTACCTTGTGGTATATATGGAAGATGGGAGAGTTATGACGATTAAGGTTTTATATGAAGATAATCATATTATTGTTGTTGAAAAGCCAATTAATGTACTTAGTCAAGGCGATAAAACTGGTGATTATGATTTAGTTAGTATGGTTAAGGATTATATTAAGGAAAAGTATTGTAAGCCAGGTAACGTTTATTTAGGTTTAGTTCATAGACTAGATCGACCAGTCGGTGGAGTTATGGTGTTTGCGAGGACTTCTAAGGCGGCTAAAAGATTGGTTATACAAATAAAAAATCAGGAAATGAAGAAAAAATATTGGGCTATTGTTCATGGAAAAATGGAAAAAGAAGAAGGACTCTTTGTTGATTATTTAAAGCGGTTAGAAAATGGTAACGCTATTGTAACAGTTGATGGTAAAAAATCTAGTTTATCTTATAAAGTTTTACATTATTTGAAAGGAGAAAATATAAGTTTAGTGGACATTTCTTTACATACGGGTAGACATCATCAGATTCGAGTACAGTTTGCTAGTAGAAATCATGCTTTATGTGGTGATCAAAGATATGGTATTAATGATAAAACTCAAATTGCTTTATATGCTTATAAGTTATCTTTTTATCATCCAATTACTAAAGAATTACTTGAATTTTCGCTTGACTTTCCTACTATAGGATATTGGACAAAATTTACAGTGTAAATAATTGTATAAGGGATAAAATATTTGCAATTGCAATTTTTTTTTGTTATCATAGTAATAGATTATAAAGAATAGAGGGAGTCGATATTATGAATTTTGATTTTGGATGGTTTTTGACTATACCAGGTATGTTAATTACAGGTGGAGTTTTATTATTAATTCTTGCTTTAGTTATTTTAATTGTTACTAATAAAAAGTCAAAGAAAGATAAGAAAGATGATACTAGTGTTGCTCCTACTAATAATGTTGGTGTAGCTCCAGCAGTGATGAATGCAGCTCCTATGAATCAGCCAGAGATGAATATGAATGTTGTGCCTTCTGTTCCTGGTCCTATGAATGGTGGAATGATTACTAATCAACAGAATGGAATAGGTGTTCCTGTTGATTCTGTTGCTATGCAATCTAATAATATGATGGATGGTTCTTCTATGAATATGTCTATGGGAATGGATAGTCAAGTTATGTCTACTCCAAATGTTGATATGGGAGCAGGGGTTATGAATATGGCATCTGTTTCTCCTAGCATTGATGTAGCACCAGCTCCAATGGATACACCAACAGTTACTCCTAATGTTGATGTGGCACCAGCTCCAATGGATATACCAACGGTTACTCCTAATGTTGATGTAGCACCAGCTCCAATGGATATACCAACGGTTACTCCTAATGTTGATGTAGCACCAGCTCCAATGGATATACCAACGGTTACTCCTAATGTTGATGTGGCACCAGCCCCAATGGATATACCAACGGTTACTCCTAA
>CAOJZZ010000047.1 GCA_948466315.1 uncultured Mycoplasmatota bacterium
TCTGTTACTTTATCTATTTCTACTGCACCATCTACTGGACAAATCTTCTTCACAAATTTCATATGTTTTGTACCTGTAGTTTTATAACCCACTACACCTACTTCAACATAAGTGTGTTTATGATCTTCTGGTTTTTCTGGATTCTTCTCTATTACTTTATGATGGCATGGTTGGCATTCCCTAGTTGATGTTCCATCACCATTATCTTTAGGTTCCCCAAATATATGTTGCTCTTTTGTTGTGTCAGTTTTTGTTGCTTCATCATGAACACAAGTAAATGTTCTTTCTACTTCATGTTCTTTATCATTATCCTTAATTTCTATAGGTTTTTCATCAGTTAAAACAAAGTCATGACGTTCTTTTGTTTCTTTTTTTGCATTATCTTCTTCACAATATAAGCATGGTCCTATATCTATTCTATTATGGTTTTCACCATCTATATTATCATAATTAGTATTAGTTATCTTAGCAAGTGTATGATCTTCTGTTACTTTATCTATTTCTACTGCACCATCTACTGGACAAATCTTCTTCACAAGTTTCATATGTTTTGTACCCGTAGTTTTATAACCCACTACACCTGCTTCAACATAAGTGTGTTTATGATCATCACCTGGTTTATTGTTGTCATCACCTGGTTTGTTATCCCCTGGTTTATTATTACCTGGTTTGTTATCCCCTGGTTTATTATTACCTGGTTTGTTATCTCCTGGTTTATTATTACCTGGTTTGTTATCCCCTGGTTTATTATTACCTGGTTTGTTATCTCCTGGTTTATTATTACCTGGTTTGTTATCTCCTGGCTTATTGTCTCCTGGTTTATTATTACCTGGTTTGTTATCTCCTGGCTTATTGTCTCCTGGTTTATTATCCTCTGGGTTGTTATCACTAGGAACAATATTATTAGCTCCAGGCAAAGTAGGTAAAACATCTATAGCTTCATTCGAAATAGAATCATTTTCTTCTACATTTTCATTAATTTCATTAGTAGAAACACTTGTTTCTCTATTTTTATCTTCGCTATCATCATTTTCATTACTACTTACACTACTATTATTATTAACGGAACTACTTATTTCATCATCCTTATTATCACTAAGTGTATTATCATCATCTAAATCAAAAGTAAATCCATCAAGTCCATCATCATCAGTATTTACATCAGTCTGACTTTCTATTGCCTTCTTAGCATCATTATCAAAATGCTTAACTAATTTATAACCACCAAAAGAAAGCCCTATTAAAGCGGCTGCACTTCCAAGAGCAATTCTAAAACCAAATTTTTTCTTTCTTTTTTCTTCCTCAATATTTTTATCATCATTTACTAATCTTCTATTCTTATTCATACAACACATCCTCTCCTTGGTCCCATTTCTAGTTAGAAATAATAATATATTTCTTCTTAAATGTCAACCATTTTTTTAACAATATTTTATCTATTATTCAAATTATCAATATCTTTCACAAGAAAATAGCTAAATTTAAAACACCATTAAATATTATTATATTTATCTAAAACTCAATTATTAACCATCTTCTTCAAAGCTTCAATAAGATAATCAATATAAGCACAACTCATGAAACAAATAACAGAATCACCCTCATCCTTCAATTTATCTATACTATCAGAGCTAATAATATCACCATCCCTTAACTTATTGACAATAAGCCTTGAACTAATCCCTGGATAATCCTCCTGTCTTTCCCTATTACAATCTATCTCTGTTAAATATGCCTTATCAGCAATATCAAGGGCCTCTACAAATTCATTCTCAAAATCCTTAACCCTAGAATAAGTATTAGGAGCAAAAACAACTACCAAACGCCTATTAGGATATTTTTGTTTTACAGCCTCTAAAGTTACCTTGATCTCGGTAGGATGATGAGCATAATCATCAACAATAATCATATTACCAAGTTTCTCCTCAGCCAAACGACGTTTTGCGTTTTTAAAACTCTTTAACAGTTGTTTAATTAAATCAACAGATAACCCTAACTTATGCGCTACAAAAATAGCAGCTGTAGCATTATAAACCATATGCTTGCCATAAAGTGGTATATCAAAACATCCAAAAAATTCTTTATCCACATATAAATCAAAAACTGAGCCAGATTCTAGCAACCTCATATTTTTAATAACAATATCATTATTATCATCAAAACCATAAAATTTTACTGGCACCTTAAAATTTATCTTTCTAACTTCCTTATTATCACCATTAGCAACTACTAATTTTTTTGTCTGATTAGCAAATATCTCAAAAGTCTTTCTAATATCATCTATATCTTTATAGCACTCCATATGTTCTTCTTCAATATTAGTAATAATAGAATATACTCCATGATAAGTCAAAAAATGTCTATTAAACTCATCACTCTCTACTACATAATACTTATTCTTTTTATCTGCATAACCATCTCCTGCCCCTATAAAATAGTTGCACCCTACACTTTCTTCCAAAAAATGCTTTACCATAGATGAAGTTGTTGTCTTACCATGAGTACCACTAACACAAACAGTCTCAAACAAATCAATAACTTGTCCCATTAACTCATTATATTTTACAAACTTATGCCCAAGTTCTTTAAGCCTCTTCATCTCAGGATGTTCTTCTGTAAAAGCAACACTATAAGTAATTATAGTATCATCATCAACTAAATGATTATGATCATAATAAATAGAAATATTTCTTTTTTCTAATCCATCTTGCGTAAATTTATGTTCCAATGCATCATCATATCCACTAACTTCATTACCCAAATCATATAAAATCTGAGCTAAAGTAGACATTCCTGTCCCTTTAATTCCTATACAATAATATTTCAATTTAATCACTTCCTCTTTTATATTATAAGTATATCCTATATAAAAATAGAAGTAAAGTTCCTACTTTTTCATTTTTCAAATAAAAATTACCAAGATATTTCTTAGTAATTATTAAAAATATTAAACATTATCAGAGTGATTATCTCTTTCTGCTTTTTTCTTATCACGACATGCCTTACATCTTTTCGGTTCATGCTCTAAATTCTTTTCTCTATAAAATGCTTGTTCATTAGCAGTAAAAACAAACTCATTACCACAATCCTTACAGATAATAGTTTTATCTTGAAATTCCATACTTACCTCCTTAATTATATGATTGGACTTTTGTTAAAAGGTATTTTTCCAACTTAATTATAATAATGAGGGAAGCGAATGCCAATTTAAATATAAAATCCAGTGATTTCTCACATTAAATAATATACCATTATTTATAAAAATATGCAATTTATTTAAAAGAATAACCTCTAAAATTAATTAACCTTTACATAAAAAAAATAAGTCTTAAGAATTTATCAAATCATTCAACCTCTTCTCGAATAAATACAACCGCAATAATCTTGTCTATATAAATTATATTTTTTAGATAATTCTATACTTCTTTTATAACCATTTTTCTTTTTAAAATCAGAATACAAAAAAGAACATTCATAAATGGTATCCAAATTTTTACCAATCTCATTAATCCAATTAGCATTTTTATAAGGGCTAAGACTAAGTGTCGTTGTAAAATATAAAAAATTATTCTCACTAGCTACTTTTGCTGTCTCTTCTAATCTCATTTTATAGCACTCATAACATCTTTTTCCACGTTCTGGTTCATTTTCTAATCCTTTTGCCATTTCTAAAAACTCTAAAGGTTTATAATCACCCTCTAAAAAATTAATAGGATATTTTGTTTTTATCTCTTTTATAAAACGTTTAACTTCACAAACCCTTTTTTTATATTCATTCTCCTCTGTAATATTTGGATTATAATAAAAAATAGTTATCTTAAAAAAATCCCCTAATCTTTCTAAAACCGCCGAAGAACAAGGAGCACAACAAGCATGTAATAAAAGAGAACTACCTTCTTCCATTTGTTGCAATTGTTTTTCCATCTCCAAATCATAATTCATATAACCACACCATTTCAAACTATAATATATCATAAAAACTAATATTAACAAACAAAACCATAGATAAAATTATAGAAAAATACCATTTTAAATTAGTTAAAGTCTAAATAACAACATAAAAAGACACAATTTATGTCTAAAAAAAACGAACTATTATATTCATCTTCTCCACTCATCAACATAATTTTTACTATGAATAAAATAATTTTTAGTTTTTTAACAACCTCCTTAGCTGGATTTTCCACTTTACTTGGTATAATACCATGTCTCTTAAAGAAAAAGCACCAAAATACCATCCTATCCTTCACCCTAGCCTTTTCTAGTGGAATAATGCTTGCAATATCCCTAATTTCATTAATACCAGAATCTGTCTTTTTACTATTTGATAAATTACCCATATTACCAGTAATCATAATAGCAGCAATATTTATAGTAGTAGGTATTATCCTCTCATTTACTGCCTCTTTTGAAGTAGATAAATTTATTTCTGATAATAAACTATACAAATTAGGAATTATTTCTATTATTGTTTTAATTATTCATAACATCCCAGAAGGAATTACTACTTTCATTTCTACCTCAGTAAATTCTAAACTAGGTATTAAACTAGCCATAGCTATAGCACTACACAACATTCCAGAAGGTATCTCAATAGCTGTTCCTATTTATTATGCCACAAACAATCTAAAAAAGGCCTTCTCCTATACTTTTATTGCTGGTTTTTCTGAACTATTAGGCTCAATTATTGCTTATCTATTCTTAGCTAACTATATTACTAATTTCTCCTTAGCTATTATCTTAAGCGTAACAGCAGGAATCATGATTCACATTTCTCTATACGAATTACTACCAACTTCTCTCCAATACAAAAAGAAAAAAATATCAATGTTAGCATTTTTATTAGGAATCATTACAATGTTTATTTGTGATTTATTTTTCTAATATTCCCCTTACCCAACTTACAAACTAAAAAAATATAAGCGATAAAACCTCCTATTAATGCAACAATCATATCTTCCATAGTATCACTAACTCCTGTTTCTATATTATGTTGCAAATTAGTACCCAAAACAAAGTCCCCTATATATTCAACGATTTCCCATAAAACAGCACTTAAAGCTACTACTCCCATACTATACAAAAAATAAATAAAGGCTTGATAATTATTTCTTTTTTCCAACTTACTCATAATAAAACACGCAATATAACAAAAAATCATTCCAGAAATAAAATGAGTAAAAACATCAAACCAAGAAATTTTTTTATAAAAATTTAAAATGCCACCTAAAAATTGTGCTATAAATATAAAAATATAATAAATAAATTTATCCTGATTAGACAATTTAAATTTAGTATTTTCTAATAAAAGAGGAAATAAAATTGTTAATATTATAGTAAAAGCTGTAAAAACACTAAAATATTTTCCCTTCAAAAAATATTGTATTCCTACAATAACAGAACCAATAATCATAAAAATAATTAAAAAATAATTAAAAATCTTATACCTTTTTTCTTTTTCCATTAAATACCTCCATAAAAAACATTTTTAATAACACTAATGCATCTTATTATAAGTATACACTATATTTTATATAAACAACCAATTTATTATACATTTTCATTATAAATAAAAAAGATAAGCAACTACACTTATCTACTCATAAGATTCTAATTCATTTTTATAATCACAATTAAATCTAATAATATTTCCTCTAGATGTTTCTACATTCTCTCTTTGACACATGCAATTACTTTCTCTAATAATCATTGTATCAGATAAGGCATCATAAGAAGCATCACAATAACTATTTTCTTCATCAATCCTATCTACTATATTAGTAATTAAATAACCTTTATCTGTTACTTTTTGATCATATAAATATACTTTAGATATATTATTAAGTAATTTATTTATAGTCTGTGATGAAGCCTTAATTCTAATCTCTTTAATATACATATGATCATAACTTCTAATAATATTATTCTTTAAATCATTAATAAATAATTCGTAAAAATATTTAAAATTCATTCTATTTTTATAATAAACACTATAAGAGGTCATTCCATATAAATTAATTTTATGAAAATTAACTTCTCCTATTTTTTTATCATAATCAGTACTCAAATAAATTTCATTATCTATTAAATTATCATCAACAATAAATTCATATTTATTATGACCATCATTAATTATTAATAAATCATCTTGATAATTAATCTTCTCTTCAAAGCTTTCCTTTTCTAACATCTCATAATTATCAATAAATTCAATATTTTTCAGCCCCACAACACTGATACCAGCACCAATACCAGCAATAACTACTGCACTAATAAATATAATCATTAATAATTTAATATTTGTCTTTTTATTAATTATGAAATAAACTAAACCAATTATTATTAATAAATTAATAACAATAGCGGCAACCGTTCCAATAACCAATCCTAAAAAAATCTGTGAACAAAAACTAAGTGGTACAAAAATTACTAAACAAATTACTAAAGCAAATAAAGTTGCTAAAAAGCCAAGTAAAATCCACGCTACAAAAAATTTAATACACCATATAACAAACTTCGATAAACCTGATAAAAAAGCAAATGGTTGCTGTGAAGAATCCCTAATAACTATTTTAGGAGAACTATCCTTTTCACTGATTACTTCTTTCTTCTTTACTTGTTTTTCTTTTTTGTCATCACCTACTCTATCATTTACTAATTGATCATAATAATCTAAATATCTAATCTTAAAAGTATGTACTATAACAATAACAGTCAATACAAACCAAGCAATAGACAAAATTGCACTAACCATATTTTCAATAATATTTAATGTATAATTTGGAACAAAAGAAATTAGCCTACAAATAAATGATGCTGAAATATTAACTCCTATCGCACCAATAATTCCAAAAACCATAATCATAATAAACAATTCAACAACACACTTAAACCCACTAGAAAATTTCATACTAGCAAACATATTAACCGTTTTTGTTATAAATTCTAATAAAGAATCCATCGAAATATTAAAATTACTTTTCTCTTTTCTTTCAATGGAAGAAATATCTGTAATATCTTCATTAATTAAATCATCCATACTACAATCAAACAAATTACATATTTGTACAATTTTGTCGGTCTCTGGATATGTATTATTACTCTCCCATTTTGAAACAGATTGTCTAGATACATTTAACTTTGATGCTAGTTCTTCCTGTGACAGTCCATTCTTCTTTCTTAAAAAAATTAACTTATCACCAAATTTCATATTATATTTTCACCTCTTTCGTATAATATTCTATGATAAACTGCGGTTGCATACTACCAACTTTACTTGGAAATTTGTATATTTCAAGTTGCATATTATAGTTTACATTTATTAATACAATCAAATTCGGTTGACAAAACATCTCTTTCTAAAATCAACTTCAGTTTAACACAATATTACTAATTAACTTTCAAAATTATTAATGTTTAATATTTTTATTTTTAAAAACCTCCTCTTTTTCTAAGCGCTTAAAATCCACCTTTCCATAAATAGTTTTAGGTAATTCATCCCTAAACTCATATTCTTTAGGAACTGAGTAGGCTGCCAACTCTTTCTTACACAATTCTTTTAATTCATTCTTTATTTTTCCTACTGGTTTATGATTTTTAGTAAGTACAACAAAAGCCTTTGGAACCTGCATTTTATATGGATGAAAAATACCAATAACACAACATTTTTTTACTTCCTTATGCTTCTCAATTGTCTCTTCTATCATATTTGGATATACATTAAATCCACTAGATATAATCATTCTTTTAAGTCTTTGCGTAAAATAAATAATTCCATCAGGCGTAATATAACCCATATCTCCCGTATGAAGCCATATCTTGCCATCCTTATGTTTTCTCAAGACCTTTCTAGACTCTTCTTTATTCTTAAAATATCCAAGCATAACAGTAGGTCCATTTACACAAATTTCTCCTTCATTACCAAATGGCAAAACTTCCATCGTTTCAGGATCACAAATACAAAAACTATTACCAATCATAGGAATACCTATAGAACCTGGTTCATTAGTACCTTCAAAAGTATAAGCAGTTGCTGCTACTGACTCTGTCATTCCATAGCCTTTAGAAATAGATATTTTAGCATTATGAGAATGTAGAAAATTATTAATTTTTCTTTCCATAGGAATAGTCAAATAATCTCCACCACTAATCACATATTTTAAACTAGATAAATCAACATTATCAAATTTTTTATTATCCATCATCGCTTCCCACAATGTAGGAACTCCAGCCAAAACATTAGGTTGTAAATTCTTCATAATTTTATAAAAATGATTATTATCAAACTCAGGCATTAAAATAGTTTCAACCTTTAAACATAGAGGACAATGAATACAAATACATAAGCCAAAACCATGAAATATAGGCAATATCGTAACAATTTTATCTTTAGGCCTAACATCATAAACATTAACTCCACCTTGTTGCGCTTCAGCATTAAAATTATAATTAGAAATCATAATTCCCTTAGGTTTACCAGTTGTTCCTCCACTATGCAAAATAACCGCTACATCCTTAGATTTCATAGTATTTACATATGGCTTGTTATAAGTAAGACTTGATAAAATAAAATCGCGCCACGTTATATAATCTCTATCAAATTTAGGCCTTTTAATTTTAAAACCTCGAGTAATTTGATAACCAACATTTGTAATAAAAGGCATCGACTCCTTAGCAGACACTATGATAGTTCTATAAACTGATGTTTCTGCCAATATATTCTTTACTCTAACATAAGCAACATCAATTAAAATTAAAATTCTAGATTTTGATTCAGATAAATATTTTTTTATCTGAGCCTGTGAAGACAAAGGATGTATCATATCAGCAATAGCTCCAATTTTATTACAAGCATAAAAAGAAACTATTGCTTCTGGAATATTGGGCATACATATTGTTACAATATCTCCCTGTTTAACACCTAACGAACGCAAAGCCCTAGCCGCTTGATCTATCTTATCAAAAAATTCACTATAACTAATACGATTACCAAAATAATTAAAAGCTATATAATCTCTATCCTCACCAACACACTCTTCTAAATAATCATAAATTGTTCTATCTGTAAATTTAATTTTTCTATCCTCTTTAGAATAATACGAAAGCCAAGGTTCATTTTTATTTTTGCTTTTGAATAATTTTATAAAAAAGTTTTTCACCTTATTCATAACATACCGCCTTTACATTTTATAATACTATATTACTATTATCCTAAAAAAATATCAATCGAAAGATTAAAACATAGTATAATGAAAAACAAATTATAACTATAAAATCATACTTATCATAAAAATAAAATATACCTTTTATACTTATTTACATACATAACAGAATTATCAACTAAAAACAGTACTATAAAATAAATTAGTACTGCCAAAATAATAAAATAATCAGTTTATTTATATTAATTAACTTACTAAAAACACATTAAAATTATGACTCAGTTACTTTTGCAACTAAAGTTATCTTAGCATAACCGTTTCCTGTATTACCCTTCATTGTAGATAAGCCATCATGTGTAGGCATATCCATATTACCAGCAATTGTTTTTTTCTCTATATCATAGACTTTACTAGTCTCAACTCCACCTATATAACCAGTTCCACCTGTTGCAGCTCCTCTAATATGTTGCCCCCACAATCCAGAAGGACCAGAAGTATTAGATGAGACACCGACTCCCCCCACATATCCGCCACCTCCTGCACCTGTAAAAAGGCTAATATATTGATAACTAGAGGAACAACCAGTAGTACCACCTGCACAACTTCCATCTATAACCTTACAATTACCACCAATTGCTCCAATAGCTGGATATGTCTCTTTTACTCCCAAATATGCATAAGAAGAGCCAATCTCTTCTCCACCACCATAACCAAAATCAGTAACAGCGTAATTTCCACCACCACCTCCTGCCACAATAAGCCGATCATCAAAACTATTATTTTTAGTTGTTCTTATATCAGTTGCACCTCCGCCACCCTTACACTCTTTTTTATCAGAGTGAATATAACAATAGCAAACTCCACCACCATTAAAAGCTCCAATAGCTCTATTCTTACCTTGTTCTCCTACATAAACATACAATCTTTCTCCCCGTTGTAGTCTCTTTGTTCCAACGCTATAACCACCATATCCATTATCTCCACCACCTTGGGCTCCCCACACCTCTAACTTATATACACCTGTATCAGAAGCAGTAAACTCATAGAAATCACCAGAATAATCAATATCAATTGTAGGACCATCTACTCTCTCTTCAATTCCAAATTTGTATTGCAATGTAAAAATACCTTGATTAGATAAATCCCCAACTAAACTAGAAAATCGTATTTTAAAAACACAAGTAGAATATGCTTCAACTATATCATTCTTCTCTAAACCAATAATTTCATACTTAATATTATCATTAGAATAAGTTTGTTCTATCAAATCATAAAAAACATAATTTTTAAAACTACTATTCATAATAACAACCTCATAAGTCATAACAGAACTATTATAAGGCAACACCACTTGCATAGTAGTAGTATCTTTAGCATAATCCCCATTATACACTTCATAAGCCCCATCTATCTGCTCTACTAACTTTAAATTAGTAATTCTAATATCACCATCTACTCTAACATGAGCATCACCATCAATAAACATCTCTAAATTTATAGCTCCATATATAACAGAATCCACAAAAACTATCAAAAAAACTCCAATTACAAAAATACAACTCTTATTCATATTTAATAATTCAATCCCTTCTAATCACAAAATATTTCTTATCATAAAGTTAAATACTTTATGAATATTAAAATATTTTCACAAGAAATAAAAAAAGAAAATAAAAATGACCATTTTTACTACAAAAATCATCAAATATAAAAAAGAATATTATTCTATTATAAAATGCAATTATATAAATACTATGACTATTTTTAATAAAAAAAGGAGTTCCCAAATACAGTTTTTACAAGTTTTATTTATTAATAATTGCTAAAATGACTAATTTTTATTATACTTATTTTAGTTATAATAAAAAGGAATTTATATTTTATCATAAAGTATTTAACTTTATGTATTTTTATTTAAAAAGAAAAAAATTACCCTAATGGTAATATCTAAAACTTTAATAATTATATAATATTAACGAAACTTAATAATATTTATTAACAAAATAAACATAAAAGTAGTTGCTGCTTGCATCTCATTTTTTAGAGTATATCCTTTTTCATATATAGCTGCAACATCATCTACAACATCTACAATCCAACTCTCTAAATATTTTGGTGGTGTAAATGTAATAGGGAACATATGTGTCTTAATAATATCCTCCTGTTTCTCACTCAACTCAAAATATTTCTTAGCATTAGTTACAGCATGATTTGGATGACGCCTCAATTTAGCTATTTTATTCAAATCACATACTTCATCCGTAAAAAAATCATGTAACATAGCCGCTTCTGTTGCCTCTTTATAATCCAAATGCAAAGTTTTCAATACTATATATGCAAAATAAGCAACCCTAATAGAATGATCATATCTAGTAATACCATGATGAGAAACATCTCTCATCTTTTGAAATTCTTTATTTTCTATAATAGGTCGAACTATAGAATAAAACTCCTCATTTTGATATTTAGCCATTCACAACACCCTTTACAATATTTTATGCAAAATTCTACCTTTTAATGATAACATAAACATATATTAGCAGCAACACCTTTTGCTATTTATCTCATATATTTACACTCATTTACAAATCAAACATATTATATCATAATTTTTCTCATTATACAAGTTCTTCTAATATCTTATCTATTTCTAGAGCATCTTCTTTAGATAATTCTTCGTTTTCTAAATCCTTATTAAACCAAATTGGTACTTCTTTAGTATTTGGAGAATCATTTCTTTTAATAGTAGTTTTAACAGAATTATTATTCATCATCTTCTTCATCTTTTTATGTTCTTTCTCAGTAATTTTCATTGCTTCTTCTACTGTTTCTATATTTAATCTCTTCCATTGCCCTGCTATATTTTCAACATAAATATTTTTTAATTTTTATT
>CAOJZZ010000048.1 GCA_948466315.1 uncultured Mycoplasmatota bacterium
AAGATATATTTGCAATTTATTATCATAAATTAAAGTATATGGGGATTAAGTGTTTGGTCTTTGATTTAGATAATACTTTAGGATTATTAGAACATAAAAAGTGTCCAAAGAAAAGTAAAACTTTACTTAAAAGTTTACAGAAAGATTTTTTAGTTTTTATTAGTACTAATAATACAAAAAAGAGAATACAGCCTTACTTAAAAGACTTAGGAATAGGAGGCGTTTCATTTAGTTTGAAACCATCAACTAGAGGACTTAGAAAGATTAAGAATGATTATAATTTAAAGAAAAAAGAAATGGTAATGATTGGGGACCAAATTGTTACAGATATTTTAGCGGGTAATAGATTCAAAATTATGACTATTTTGGTTGATCCTTTAGGAGATAAAGATTTGAAAATTACTGGTATTAATCGAGCGTTAGAGGCAAAAATTATTAAAAAATACGAAAAAAAGGGTGTGTTTGAAAGAGGTAAATACTATGAGTGAGAAAAAGAAATGTCTAGGATGTGGGGTTGTTTTACAAGATGAAAATATTTTACAAGAAGGCTATACTACACAATTAGATAATGATATTTGTCAAAGATGTTTTAGAATGAAAAATTATGGTGAGTATCAGGTTGTTACTAAGTCAAATGATGAATATATAGAAATTTTGAAGAATGTAGGAAAGACAAAAGATTTAGTTTTATATATTACAGATTTATTAAATTTAGAAAAAGATATGGCTGAGATTAGAAAGATTTTACCTAATAAAATGATTTTGGTTTTAAATAAAAAAGATGTTTTACCAAAATCAATTAAAGAGACTAAGTTGATTCAATATTTTGATACTTGTGGTATTTCTTTTGAGGAAGTTATTGTTATTAGTGCTAAAAAAAATTATAATATTGATTATTTATTAAAAAGAATTAAATTTTATCAGACTTCAAAAAATGTTTATGTTGTAGGAAGAACTAATGCAGGGAAATCAAGTTTGATTAATAAGTTAATTAAAAATTACTCTGATAATGTTCAAGAACTTACAATGTCACCTTTACCTTCAACTACTCTTAATATGGTAAACATAGAAATCAATGATTATTTAACACTAATAGATACACCTGGATTAGTAGATTCTTTTTCTATTTTGAATTATGTTAGTCCTAGTATGTTTAAAAAAATTTCTCCTAGAAAAGAAATTAAACCAAAGACTTATCAATTGAGAAAGAATCAATCTATTTTAATTGAGAATTTTTTGCGTATTGATTATATCGAAGGAGAGAAGAATAGTTTTACCTTGTTTGTATCAAATGATTTGAAAGTCAAAAGACTTTTAAATTCTACTAATAAAGATGATTTGAAAGATTTAAGTAAAACTACTTATCAAGTTAAATATAATGAAGATTTAGTAATTCATGGTCTTGGTTTTATTAGAATTGTTAATAAGGGTGTTGTTGATATATATATAGATAAAAATATAGAAACTTTTATGAGAAAATCAGTAATTTGATTTTTTTTAATAATTTTTTTAGTTAGTAGGGTGATGTTATGGATTTGAGTGTTTCTGATTTGAAAGAAAAATATGAATTATTTAGAGTTGATAGTAGTGAAACTACAGAGGAAGATGTTGGTAACTTAATACTTAAAAATCTTTCTTATTTAGATAAAGATAAATCTTATTGTATACTTAGTATTAGTAAGGATATATGGCATAGAAGAGTTGCTAAAATAAGAAATTTTTTTGGTATAGGATTTGAAGAGGAATTTTTTATAGAATTATATGAACGTGATATAGAAATATTTGATGAGGAACTTGAACTAATTCAGCAATATGAATATTATTTTAGTCAAATGTTAGATGTTTTAGATTCTACAAATTATCAGGAGATATTAAAATTTTGTGATTTTACTGATGATTATTATTGTCATAATTTTGATTTTTTAGAAGCAAAGTTAGATCAAATACATCAAGAAAGTAGAGGGATTTTTTATACTGATAATAGAACTTTTGATACTAGGGAATCTTTTGATAAATTTTTTGATTGGCAGTTAGTGAATATTGTTTCAATGGATGGAAAAGAAAAGGTTAAAAAGCTGTAATTTTTTGTTTGATATATTAGGAAGTGGTAGCAATGAATAATGATCTTGCTAGTGAGGTACGTAGGAAGGTAGATATTGTAGATATTATTGGCGAGAGAATACCTCTTACTGCAAGGGGAAAGAATTTTTTTGGAGTTTGTCCTTTTCATGATGATTCTAATCCTTCAATGAGTGTTTCTAGAGAAAAACAAATTTATACGTGTTTTTCTTGTCATGCTACAGGTAATGTATTTACTTTTTTGATGGATTATGAACATATTGATTTTAAAGAAGCTCTACATTATTTAGGTGAAAAAGTAGGGGTTGATGTTTCTAATATTTCATTAAAAAAGAAATCTAGTAAAAATGATAAATTATATGAGGCTTATGATTTTTCAGTTAAGTATTTTCAAAATAATTTGTCAAGTTCAGTTGGGAGAGAGGCTAAGAAGTATTTAGCAACAAGAAATATTGATGATGATGTTATTAAGGAGTTTCAAATTGGGCTTTCTTTAAGTACTTATGATGATTTAACGAAGTTGTTAGTGAAAAAAAAATATGATTTAACTACTTTAAATAATATTGGTCTTTCTAGTGATGATCATGATATATATAATGATCGTATTATGTTTCCGCTTTATGATGTAGCTGGTAGTGTAGTTGGTTTTAGTGGTAGAATTTATAAAGATGTTTCTCAGAATAAATATCTAAATACTAAGGAAACATCTATTTTTAAAAAGGGTGAAATATTATACCATTATCATATTGCAAAGGAAGAGTGTCGATTAAAAAAGTGTGTTATTGTTATGGAAGGTTTCATGGATGTTATTAGAGCAAGTACTATTGGGATTCGTAATACAGTAGCTTTGATGGGAACGGCTTTAACAAAACAACAAATACAGTTACTAAAGAGGCTATCTTCTAATATTATTTTGTGTTTAGATGGTGATGAGGCTGGAGTACATGCTACTCTGGGTATAGGAGATAGTTTATTAGAACAGGGAATTGAAGTAAAAGTAATTTCTTTACCAGATGATGATGATCCTGATACTTTTATTTTAAAACATGGTGAAAATCGTTTTTTAGGATTAGTGGATTCAGCTTTACATTTTAGTGATTTTAAGATTAAGAAGTTGAGAGAACAGGTTGATTTTCGAAGTGATGAGGAAAAAGTTTCTTATATTAATACGGTTTTAAAAGAAGCTATTAAGATAGATGATCCAATTCATATAGAGGTTATGCTTAAAAAGCTTGCAAAAGAGTTCGATATAGGTTATAATACTTTGGAAATACGTTATAATGACTTGAAAAGTGAAAATAAAAGTAAAAAAGCAGTATCGCAGTTGGAAATTCCTAAGCGTCAAGTGGTAAAAAAAGATAAGTATATTAAAGCTGTAGAACAGATACTTTATTTTATGTTGAATAATGATTGGGTTATCAGTCAGGTTGAGAGTGAACATTTGGTTTTACCTAATGAACAAAGTAGAGTTCTTTCGAGTGAAATTATTTATTATTATAAAAAATATGGAGTTATTACAGTGGCTGATTTTTATACTTATATTCAGGATAAGGAAGATATTTTAGAGTTGTTAAATGGTATTTTAGCTGGTGATTATAATGAGACTACTACTAAAGATGAGTTATTTTTATATTTTTCTGTGGTTAGAGATTATGGAGTAAAGCAGGAAATTAAAAGACTTACTAATTCAATGAAAAAAGAAGTAGATCCATTGGAACAGGCTAAAATTGTAGAGAAAATAAGAAAGCTTAGAATGGGAGAATAGATATGGTTGGAGAAATCAAAACATTAGAAGAAAGAAAAAATAAATTACTAGCGCTTGGTGAGAAGCAAGGATTTGTTACTTATGAGCAACTTGCTGATGAATTAAAGGGATTAGATATTGATAGTGATTCTTTAGATGATTTATATAATGCATTAATGGATGCTAAAATTGATATTGTTACTGAAGATGGTAGTGATGATGATGTTAGTGGTGAGGAAATTACTACTGATGTTTCTGTTGAGGAATTGACTTTATCTAAGGATGTAAAAATTAATGATCCAGTTAGAATGTATTTAAAAGAAATAGGTAGAATTAATTTGCTTACTTCTGATGAAGAATTTGAGTATGCTCAAAGAGCAGAAGAGGGAGATGAAGAGGCTAAGAGAATGTTAGCAGAATCTAATCTTCGTTTAGTAGTTAGTATCGCTAAGAGATATGTGGGTAGAGGAATGTTATTTTTGGATTTAATTCAAGAAGGAAATATTGGATTAATGAAAGCAGTTGATAAGTTTGATCCTACTAAGGGATATAAATTCTCTACATATGCTACTTGGTGGATACGTCAGGCTATTACTAGAGCAATTGCTGATCAGGCTAGAACTATTCGTGTTCCTGTACATATGGTAGAGACTATTAATAAACTAGCTCGCATACAAAGACAATTGACGCAAGAGCTTAATAGAGAACCATCAGATGAGGAGATAGCTAAGAAGTTAGGTATTTCTGTTGAGAAGGTACGTGAGGTGTATAAAATATCGCAAGATCCTGTTTCTTTAGAGACTCCAATTGGTGAAGAGGATGACTCTCATTTAGGAGACTTTATTAAAGATGAGAGAACTATGGGACCTGAGGAATATGCTACTGTTGAGATGTTAAAAGAAGAATTAAGCGGTGTTTTAGCGACTCTTACAGATCGTGAAGAAAAGGTTTTAAGACTTCGTTTTGGTTTAGATGATGGTCAATGTCGTACTCTTGAAGAAGTTGGTCAGATTTTTGGGGTTACTCGTGAGCGTATTCGTCAGATTGAGGCAAAAGCACTTCGTAAATTAAGACATCCTTCTCGTTCTAGAAAGTTAAAGGATTTTTTGACTGATTAATGAAAATTAATAATCGATTAAAATGTATTGGGGATTTAGTAGAGGCTAATTCCTTTTGTTTAGATGTTGGTTGTGATCATGCTTTTTTAGATATTTATTTGGTGAAGTGCAAAGAAAATATTAGAACGATTGCTAGTGATGTGGCAGAGGGTCCTTTAAAACAAGCAAAAAGTAATATATGTCGTGAAGGATTAGAAGAAAAAATAGAATTACGATTAGGAGATGGGCTTGATACTTGTACTTCTTATGTAGATACAGTTATTATTTCTGGGATGGGTGGAAGAAGTATGATTGGTATTTTTAAAAATAATATGAATAAGTTAAAGAATATTAAGACAATTATCCTTAGTCCTAATAATTATCAGGCTGATGTGAAAAAATTTCTTGTAAAAAATGGCTTTTTTATTGATGATGAGAAAATGGTAGAGGAAAAGAAATTTATTTATCAGGTTATTAAATTTAAAAAGGGAAAAAAACATTATAGTAAGAAAGAATATTTTTTTGGACCTGTTTTTTTACAAAGGAAAGATGAGTTATTTAGAAAATATTATTTACGAGAGTTGAAGTCTTTAGAAATATTATTGAGTGTATTGCCTAAGAGTTATTATTATAAGAGATTTATTATAAAAAAAAAGATAAAGCTTATTCATGAGGTTGTTCAATGAAAGTGCTTTATCTTTTTTTTGTTTCAATAGAATTTTTTGTAAATTATTTAAAAATAATTTATGTTTTATGATGTTTATTATAATTTCTCGATATTTTTTGTTGGTGTTGTTAATATATTTTCGTTTATCGACTCTTTATTTAGTGAAGGAGTTATTTGTTTGTAGTTAGGAATTTTGGGTATTTGGGTTTTATTTTTAGGTAAGATAGATTGATTAGTATTATTTTCATTTCTTGGTATTTGTAAGCAAATTGCAGTTGGTAGGGTAGTATTGGTTTGATTATCTTTTGTTATTTGTATGGCATTAGGTGTTGGTAAGTTGTTATTTGTTAATGGTGTATTGGTATTAGTAGTTATTGGAGTTGCTGTTTTTATGACATTTGTAGTATTATTTTGAATTTTTTCGGTTTCTTGGTTAGATATAGATGGTATTTTTGGTAATTCAAGTATAGTTTTGTTTGGATTTATTTGTGTAGTTTGATTATTAGGAGTAGGTATTTGTGGTGTAATTGAGTTAGTATTAGTTTGATTTGCTATAGCAGAGTTTTGGGTTTTTATATTAGTATTTGTTTGAGTAGTAGGTATTTGAGGTTGTGTTTTTGTATTAATATTAGTTTGAGTAGTGGAAGTAGGTGTATTTGGTGATGGTGTGGTTATTATATTTTGAGTTTTTATATTGGCATTTGTTTGAGTAGTGGAAGTAGGTGTCTTGGTTGGAGTAGTATTTGTTGTTGTTAGTGGTAGCGTATTGGTTGCATTTTGCATGGGAATATTTTGAGATGTTGTATTTTCATTTTGTTTTAAATAAATTTTAGTTGTAGGTAATGTATTTTTTAAATTGTCAGTAGTACTTTGAAGAGTAGTCGTTTTAACTTGTGTATTAGGTTTTGCTGTTGTAAGTAAATTTTTTTGAAGTGGTGTTAGAGGTTGTTTAGATGGGGTTAGATCTTTAGAAGGATTACTTGTTGTAGGAATATTTTCTTCTTTTATTTCCTCATTTATTGGTTGTGTTAGTTCAGTAGTATAGTTTTCATCATCTTCACTTTCTATTTCTATTACTCTATAAACTTCATCAAAGCTAGTTTTTCCTTCTAATGCTTTTCCTAGGGCATCTTGTAGTAAAGTAATGGTTTTATTTGTATATACCATTCTACTTAATTCTTCTCTTTCTATTTTTTCATTGTTTAGGGCATTTCTTATTTCATCATCTAATTCCAATACTTCTTGAATTGCAATTCGTCCTTTATAACCTTTACGACAATTTGGACATCCATTAGGATTTGCTTCCCAGATTGTTGCAACATCACGCTTGATAAATTTTTTGAATACTTTTTTTTCATATTTTGTAGTTGCTCGTTGATATCTACATTTTGGACACAATTGTTTGGCTAGTCTTTGAGAAATGATACCTGTTAGGGCAGTTGATAATAAATATCTTTCTACATCCATATCTAAGAGACGTTCAATTGTAGATAAGGAGTTATTGGTATGGATAGTTGATAATACTAAGTGACCTGTAATTGAAGCACGGACTGCTATTTGGGCTGTTTCTGAATCACGAATTTCTCCTATTAAAATTATATTTGGATCTTGACGTAGTATTGAACGAAGGGCAGCAGCAAAAGTCATTCCTATTTCGGCATTTACTTGGACTTGATTGATACCTTGAATATTCATTTCTATTGGGTCTTCGACAGTAATTATATTTGTTTCAGGTTTATTTAGGGCTTGAAGAATGGAATAAGTAGTTGTTGATTTACCAGAACCAGTTGCTCCTGTTACTAGGATAATTCCATTTGGGACTAGCATCATTCTTTTTAATTTTTTTAAATTTGTAGCATTAAAGCCTAAAGAATCAATTCCTTGTAGACTCCTAGTATAATCTAAGATACGAATAACTATTTTTTCTCCTTCGTTTAATGGTAGACAAGAAACACGCATATCTAAATAAGTATCCCCATACATTCCTTTTATGGCTCCATCTTGAGGAAGTCTTGATTCAGTTATGTTCATATTAGCTAATAATTTTAATCTAGTTGTTAAATTTCTTTCGTATGATTTGGGAATAAAGGTATAGTCTTGTAAGTCGCCATCAACTCTAAATCTTACAATCATTCCTTTTTCCCTAGGATCAAAATGTAGGTCTGAGGCATTATTCTTTGAGGCGGCTATAATTATATAATCTGCTATTTGTGTAATTGGTGTTTTGGCAAAATCAAAAGATACCATAGAATTTTTGGCATCTTTTGATGTTTGGTTTACATCAGATCCTCCCATATTTTCAACCCCTTTGTTTACTTTTATTATGGTATTTTACTATAATATAGTATATAATATATTTATAATATTTTCAAGTATAAGTGAGTGTGATAAGCATGAAAAAATTGAATAATAAGGGGTTTGTTTTAGCAGAGACTTTAGTAGTTGCTACTTTTGTTATGGGGATTTTTGCTATTTTTTATAATAATTTTTATCCTTTAATGTCTGAATATGAAAAAAGAGAAACCTATGATGATATAGATAGTAAGTATAGTGTTTTTTGGATTAAGAGGTTAATACAGCTTAACTCTTATAATGCTACTAATATGATAAATAATGTTAATAGTAATGGCTTTTATCGTTTTACTTGTAATGATATTATGGATGCTGATAGAAAAAAGATATGTGATGCTTTACTTGAGAAGTTGGAGGTTTCAAAAGCAGGTGGAGTTTATAATATTTATATTACTAAATATAATTTGACTACTTTTAAAAATAAAGTTAGAAATAATAATGCTTTTTCTAGTAGTTTACAAGATTATGTTTTATATTTACCAGATTATAAAAGAGAATCATTGAATTTTGCTAATTATCGTATTATTGCTGAGTTTGAAAGAATTGCTAGTACATCAGTTATGATGGATGATGCAGTAGTTGCGGATGCTGAGAAAGTAAAAAAGTATTATTCTTATGCTACGATAGAGGTGAAAAAGTAATGAAAAAATTGAATAATAAGGGTTTTTCTACTGTTGAACTTTTAGTTTGTTTTGTATTGATTGTTATTATTACTGTTTCTATGTATAGTACAGTATCTACTTATAGGAATAAACAACAAATAGAGTCTTATAAAGAGAAGATTATGACATATACTAATTTGTTGACTAAAGAAATACAGGATGATTTAATTAAGCGGGGATTAGTATCTGTTGCAGTAAGTGAGGCGCAAGATGATTATAAGCATTCAGAAAGTTATGCTATTTTAATGACTTTTCGGGATGGAAGTAAGAAAAATTTAAAAATTGAAAGAATACTTGCTAGAGATTATGATTATGATGTTAGTTTAGATGGCAATTGGGAAGATCATGATGATTATTTTATGATTAGTTATGGTAATGTTGGGGCAGAAACAAAATATCATATTCCTAATTTAGGTTATGGTGAGAATGCAACTAAGAAGAGAGTATATGATTTGCGTATTCAAAATATTGAGGTAAATACTAAAAATAGTATTTTGACTGTTAATGTTGACTTTTATCATGTTGATTTAAAAACCAGGTATGGTATTCATTTAGTTTGTCCAATAAACTTTTAAATAAATTTTATTAATATTAGAAAAGAAATAATCGCTACTAGGGTACTAGTAATTCTACCGAAAAGGAAGTTTTTATATTTTATTTTAGTATTTGTTAAGATACTTTTTACTTGCATATGAATACTTAGACCACCTAAAGATATAAAGATAATAACAAATAAACTTTTAAGAATATTATTATTTATTAAAGTAGTAGAAAAAACTCCTTTTGTTAAATCGAAAAAGCCATTTGTTATAATATAAGGATAAGTAGAGAGGGTTAAGTAGTGATTAATTATTGTTGATATTAAGTAGAAAAAGATAGAGGTACCATAAATAGTTATTAATACTTTTACAGCATTTATAGTGGCATTTGCTAGAGAAGAGGAGAAAGACTCAGAAAGTTGATAGTTTGAGGTAAATTCTTTTTCTTCTTTTGTTTTGAAAATGATACTGGTTATAAAATTGCCTATAATTAGTGATAGTAATATGAAGATAATAAGGGTATTATTCTTTATAACACCTCCAACTGAGCCTAGGACAAATAGGGGATTGGGAAAGTGAGTGAAGGTAATATAATAGTTGGCTGTTTTTTCAGAAATTAGCTTTTTTTCTAATAATTCTTTGGTATATTTTGAACCACTTGGAAAGCCACTAATTAGACTCATTGTAGTTATATAAATAGTTGATCCATTTAAATGAAGATAATTGTTTATAAATTCAATTAAGCCATAATCTAAGAGAAGGGATGAGAAAATAAAAAATATAAAACTAACAGGAAATAGTTTTTTGAAAAATAAGTCTGTATAGTCTAGAATGTTTTTAATTATTAGATTGGCATTAAGAGCGTATAATAAAAGTAGCATTATTAAAAGGATTAGAATTGGTATTCTTTGATAAGTTTTTTTCATATTTCTCCATTTCTTTGTTATAATTAAATTAAGGTGATATTATGTTTTTACGTTTTTTTAATTTTGTAAAAGAGTTTATTAAAGAGGAATATAAATTTTTGATTATTTTACTCTTTACTTATATATTATTCATGTATCCTGTTAATTATTATATTATTGTTGGTGGTGGTATTAGTGATGTTGGTAGTAGAATTGATGTAGCAGATGCTTATAAAAGTAAAGGAAGTTTTAATATTTCTTATGTTACAGAATTGGATGGTAAATTGATTACTTATTTACTTAGTTATGTAATACCTAGTTGGGATAGAGTTAGTGTTGATAATTATAAATATGATTCTTCAGAAAGTTTAGAAGATATTGCTTTTAGGGGAGATTTGGATTTATCATCAGCTAATGGTAATGCGGTTAAGCATGCGTATCAGTTAGCTAATCGGGAATATGAAGAGTTAAGTACAGAGATTTATGTTGTAGCAACTTTTGAGGATTTTGATACTAAATTAAAAATTCAAGATCAATTACTTAGTATTAATGGAAAGAGTTTTGATACTATTTCTTCTTATCAGGAGTATTTACAAACATTAGATTATGATACTTCCGCTTTAGTTAAAGTTATGAGAAAAGGAAAAGAAAAAGAAATTTCTTGTAAGATTTATGAAAATAATGGAAAAAAAATTTTAGGTGTTTCTTTACAAGTTGTTCATAAGTATAGGACTGATCCAGAGGTTAAGATAAAGTTTAAAAAGGATGAATCAGGTCCGTCTGGTGGACTTATTACTACTTTGGATATTTATAATAAGTTAACTAAGAAAGATTTAACTGGTTCTTTAAAAATTGCTGGTACAGGAACAATTGAAGAGGACGGTAGTATTGGAACAATAGGAGGAGTAGAGTATAAATTAATAGGAGCTTCATCAGGTGGTGCAGATTTATTTTTAGTACCAAGTGGTGAAAATTATGAAGAGTGTAAGAAAGTTAAGAAAGAAAAAAATCTTTCTATTAAACTTATTCCTGTAGATACTTTTGCAGATGCGGTTACTAAATTAGAAAAATTAAAAAATTAGTTAGTTTTAGGATAGAACCAAGTGATATGGTGTGAATTGGGTGATTAATTAATATATTTTTATCTTATAATTTATTAAGTTATTAGTTTATGAAAGGATAATTTATTATGGGGAAAATTGAGGTGTTTGAAAGAGTTGAAAAAGTAGTATATATGACACAACCATCACCAGTTGTATTAGTTTCTACTATTAATAATTTAGGCATGGAAAATTTAGCACCTTTTGCTATGTTTATGAATTGTTCTAGTAAACCTTTTATGGTAGCAATAGCCATTTCACCTAAAACTGATACATATAAAAATATAAAAGAGACAAAAGAATTTATAATTGGAATACCAAAAGAGGATATGTTAGATAAGTTATATAAGTGTGGCGAGAAGGTAGATAATAATATAAGTGAATTTAAAATAGCTAATTTAACTTCTTATAAATCGAATAAAGTAAAATGTATGAGAATTATGGAATGTGTGGTTAATATAGATTGTATATTTGTGCAGGAGGTAGAAACAGGAAATCATAATATTATAATTGGTAAAGTAGTTAGTTGTGATATTGATGAAGAAATCTATTCTACTGATAAGGTTTTATTAAGAGGTAATATTCCTAATATTTATCATATAACAGGTAATAAATTTATGGTAAATGGAAAATTTAGAGATATAGGGATTATTGATCAAGGATAACTTGATTTTTCTTTTTCCCATAATTTCCCATACTTTTCAAATATTTTTTTCATAAT
>CAOJZZ010000049.1 GCA_948466315.1 uncultured Mycoplasmatota bacterium
GCCATTATACATAAATTGTTAATTAATTATTTTTTTATAGTCTGAACTGTTACAATATATAACATTATTATTTTTGCAAATTGATAAAATAAGTCAACTAGTAGTACAAATTAGTTGACTTATTTTCATATTAAAAATATTTTGTATATTAATTGTATTCAGTCGTGAAATTGGTCACGATTTTTTTATTTGTTATTTAATAAGATAAAGATGTCTAAATTCATAAAGGAGTTTGCTTTTTGATTATTTATTTGAACAAAATTAAGAAAATTGGTGGTTAATATGGAAAATAGAAAATTACTTATAGTAGTTGTACTTTTAGTAGTATTATGTAATTCAATAGTTTATAGTGCTTTGAATTCTGAAATGCTTATTAATGGGGATGCTTATGTTAGAGTAAAAAGTGATATTAGAATTACAGATTTAAAATTAGTTGACCAAACAGGTGGTGCTTATGAAACATATAATAGTGATTATTCTAAAAATACTACTAGTATGCAAATAACTCTTCCAAGTAGTGAATCTGTTATGATTTATGAAGTTACTGTTACTAATAATGGGAGTAATGATTATATTTTTACCGAATTATTAGAAGAGGTTTGTTCTAATGATAATATTAAGTATGAATTAATTAATTTAAAAGAAGGCGATATTTTAAATAGTAATTATAGTAAAACCTTTCAAATTAAATTAACCTCTACAGTTAGTAATACTATGAATTTTGGTATCATTGTTTTAAAATATAATTTTATAGAATCAATGGAGTGGACTTTTTCATATACTGGTGATGTACAATCTTTTGTTGTACCTACTTCTGGTAATTATAAGTTAGAATTATGGGGAGGCGGTCCTAGTTTAGGTGGTGGAGCAGGTGGTTATTCATCTGGAAATGTAAATTTATCTTCTGAGCAATTATTATATATTGTTGTTGGTGAGGGTCCCATTAATTCAACAGGAGGTTATAATGGGGGAGGAAATGGTAATGGAAATCTAGGAAATTTTTATGTTACAGGAGGTGGTGGTGCCACTCATATTTCTACAACTAATAGGGGTATATTAAAAAATTATGAAAATTTTAAGGATGAGATATTGATTGTAGCAGCAGGTGGTGGTGGTGGTACTCGTGGTAGTGGTAATGGTTTAGCTTATGGAGGGGCAGGAGGAGGCCTTGTAGGATTAAATGGTGGTGGTCATCATTATGGAAGTGGTGCTACACAAACTGCTGGTGGGGTGAAGGCATATGGGTCAGCAACTGATAATGCTGGCAGTTTTGGAAAGGGTTCTGATGCTGATCCATTGTATTCTGTTAATTATACTCGTTACTATGGTGGCGGTGGCGGCGGCGGTTCTAGCTTTGTAGATAATGTCATTAATGGTGTTACTATAGCTGGAGATAGTACTATGCCTAGCCATGATGGGTTATCTACTATGGTTGGTAATAGTGGTCATGGTTATGTTAAAATATCTTTTGTCTATAAAAATTAATTTTATTTTGGTTGTTTTTTAGTGTTCTCTTAGAATCATTTATATTAATTTTGTGTATAATAATGAGTATAAACATAAAGATGGTTATTTAATATTTAATATATTACTTAACTTTTTTTATTTTATGTTTTGCGGTTTTTATATTTTGTGATATACTTTTAAATGAATAATAGAGGTGGATAGGATGATAGGAACAATTTCTGAAATTATTGATAATAGTGTTATTGTTAATTTGAGTATTGATATTACTGCACAACCTAATTTGGTTAATTTGCATGTTGTTTTTGAAGATAATGAAACGAAGGTTATTGGTGAAGTTGTTAATGTAACTATGTCACAACTTACAGCTAATATTGTTGGAGAAATGGAAGGTACTTCATTTATGCCAGGGTCTAGTAGTAAGCCTTCTTTTAAATCGAGTGTTCGTTTAGTAAAAACAGAAGAATTAGAATTGTTACTTGGTAATCAGAGTGTTTTGGAAGGACAAACTAACTTTGGTACAAGTAATGTATATAAAGGTTATAGAATTAATGTTAATATTAATGATTTTTTTAGTAATCATTTTGCAGTATTAGGAAATAGTGGAGCTGGTAAGAGTTGTACTGTTGCTTCTGTTTTACAAAAACTTTTTACTAGTAGTCCTAAACCACCAATTAATTCTAATTTATTTTTCTTTGATGCTTATGGAGAATATACTAATGCTTTTAGTAAGTTGCATGATATTAATCCAGCTCTTAATTATAAAGTTTATACTACTAATTTACAGTTTACTGGAGTAGAACTTTTAAGAATTCCTATTTGGTTATTAGATGTGGATGATTTAGCTTTGCTTTTAGATGTTACTTCTCCTGCACAACTTCCTATTTTAGAGAAGACTTTAAAGTTGGTTCCTATTCTTACTGGTAGTTCTCAAGCAGTTATTAGAAGAAAAAATGATATTATTGCTAGGGCTTTACAAGATATTTTATTAAGTGGTAATGATTCTACTAAAATTAGGGATCAAGTTATAGCTGTTCTTACTAAGTTTAATACGACTGAACTTAATCTTGAGAGTAAAATTGCTCAACCTGGATATGTTCGTACTTTAAAACAATGTTTGTATGTTGATAAAACTGGTAAAATGCAAGAAATGGAACTTGTCGTTGAATTTATTCGTGGTTATATAGTTGATGAGCAAGAAGAAATCAAAGAAGAGGAGATGAATCCTTTTTATACTCTTGCAGATTTAGAGCTTGCTATGGACTTTGCATTGATTAGTGAAGGTATTTTAAAGAGTGAGAAGGTATTTGATTATGCAAATGTAATAAGTGTTCGTTTACATACTTTAGCTAATGGAGAAAATAAGGCTTATTTTTCTTATCCAAAGTATGTGACTAGAGATCAGTATATTGATGAGTTATTAACTGATGTTTCGACTGGAATGAAATGTCAAATTGTTAACTTTAATATTAATTATGTTGATGATCGGTTGGCAAAAGTTATGACTAAGATAATTTCTAGAATGTTGTTTTTAAAGTCTAGTACTATTGTTCCACGTGGTAGTAGAGCATTTCATATTATTATTGAAGAGGCACATCGTTATGTACAACATGATAGTGATGTTGAATTATTAGGTTATAATATTTTTGAGAGAATTACTAAAGAGGGTAGAAAATATGGTATGTTTTTAGTGCTTATTACGCAAAGACCAAGTGAACTTTCTGATACTTGTATTTCTCAGTGTGCTAATTTTATTATTTTAAGAACTTTGCATCCTAAGGATTTAGGGTATATTAGAGAGATGGTTCCTAATATATCTATAGAGGTTGTCCAACAACTTAAGAATTTAAAACCAGGTAATTGTATTGCTTTTGGTACGGCTTTTAAGGTTCCTATAACAATGTATGTGGATCTTCCTAATCCACGTCCTTTGAGTAATAATGTTGATTTAGAAACTGTTTGGTATAAGTCTATGAGTAATTCTTATACTAATATTTCTAATGCTAATAGTTCTTCTAAGGTTTCTGCATTACCTGATGTTGTTGGAATTCCAGATACAGCTTCGTTTTCAAATGCTTCATCATCATCTTCTGGAATTGCTCCTAGTGTAGCAGCTACACCTGCTAATATGATTGGTGTTAATACAGTTCCATCACCAACACTTCCACAAAATACAATACCTAGTCAAAATATGCAAAATCAATCATCAGTGGCAGAAGTTCCTCAAAATTTGATGGCTCAAGTAGCTCAGCCTATAAATTCTTCAGTAGCATCAGCAGTACAAGCTACTAATGCCCAGAATAGTTTTATTCAGCCAACAGGTAGTGTTAATAGTTAGGTAAATTGGTCTTTTTGAATTATTACTTTAAATAAATTAAATTAAGTACTTTTTCTTTTTATAATTATGTGATAGAATAATATATAGTAAAATAGATGGAGGATAAGATTATGGCTTTAGATAAACTAAAAAACATATTTGGTGGGGAAGATGCTGATAGTGAAGAGGTAATACAAGATGAAGAATTTTATTCTACTTCGAGAGAGGATTATCATGAGCAAAATGGTATAGCTGGTAGTAAGATGATGTTACTTGAACCACGTGCTTATTCTGAGAGTCAACAGATTGCTGATTATTTAAAAAATCGTAGTGCTGTTGTTGTTAATTTAAAAAGAGTAACACCTGATCAAGCGAAAAGAATTGTTGATTTTTTATACGGAACGATTTATGCTATAGGTGGTGATTTGCAGAAGTTGGGAGGCGGGATATTTTTGTGTACTCCAAATAATGTTAATGTAGAAGGTAAGATTAGTGATGAAAATAATGTAGCTACTAAGTCTAGTCGAGGTAAAAAAGATAAAGATTCAGATGGAGAAGATGATTTCTTTTAAAATTTAATGTATTTCTGAGGTGATTATATGGAAAAATTTAGTTATGAAGCTAATGGATATAATCGTATAGAAGTAAATCAATTTGTTAGTGATGTTATTTCTCAGACCGAAGGTATTATTACTAAATGCAAGGAGCAGAGTGCTGAAATTGAACAGTTAAAAGCAGAACTTACACATTATAAAAGTTTAGAAGATACTTTGAAAAATGCGATTATGAAAGCAGAAGAGACAGGAGACAATATTAAGAGAGTGGCTCGTGAAGAGTCAAGGGTTATTGTTACAAGTGCTAAGAATAATGCTAGTAGAATTGTTAATGAGGCACTACTTAAAGCGGAAAAAATAGAAAATAATGCTGAACTGTTAGAGAAAAATATGAATATATTTAAGAGAAAATTAAAATTGATTATGGAACAACAAATGGCTGTTGTTGATGAGATAGATGTTTTAGAATTGGATCCAAGATAGGTTCTTTTTTTACATATAAATAAATGTATTTACTTTATGAATTTTAGTATTTTACTTTTATTTTAATATAAACTAGTCAATTTAGATTAAATAATACTAATAATATTAGAGATGTTTTTATTTTTACTTTTTTAAATTATGGTCATTTTAATGGTCATAACTTTTTTTGATTTTTTTTATGAGGTTAATTCATTCTAATACTAATAGTCCTTCTCCATATTGTTGGGATTATCTAAAGGGTTCGGCAGCAGTAGGAACTGGATATGTAGGTGGAGTAGAGTCTAGTGAAATATATGGTATTGTTGCTTCTACTATAGGTGGTAATTTGGAAATACCTACATATGATGGTTTATCTGTTATGATGGGTAATAGTGGTAATGGGTATGCTAAGATAACCTTTATTTCTAAGTTATAATAATACTTTTAAATATATTATAATTTATTTTGTGGTATTTGTTTAATTATGGCATAAATATTAATATATATAATTATTTGTACTTTATACTTTGATTAATTTATAAAAAATATTTGTCAATTGGTATAAAGTGTGATATATTAAGTGGGAAAGCATGTGCGAAAGACGTAGTACTTAGGAATAGATAGAGAGCTTGTGGTTGGTGGAAACAGGTTAGGATTTTGTACTAAGATCACTTTCAAGTTGCGATTTATGGATAAGATAAATACGGTAACGCGTTATAGTATTAGAGTGCATAATAATTATTATGAATTAAGGTGGTACCACGAACTATTCGTCCTTATGGATTGGATAGTTTTTTATTTTATACTTAGGAGGAGATTTATGTTATTACATATTATTTTGTTAGTCGTGGGGTTTGTTATTTTGATTAAGGGAGCAGATGTTTTTGTTGATGGGGCTAGTGCAGTCGCTTCTAATTTTAAAGTTTCTAAGATGTTAATTGGACTTACGATAGTTTCTTTTGGAACCTCTGCTCCAGAGTTTGCAGTTAGTGTAAAATCTTTACTTTCTGGAACTGGTGATATTGTTTTAGGAAATGTAATTGGTAGTAATATTTTAAATATTTTACTGATTTTGGGTGTTTCTTCTTTGTTTCATTCTTTAAATGTAAAAAATAGTACAGTAAAAAAGGAATTACCAATTACTATGTTAATTACTACTTTGTTTGCAGTTTTATTGTCTGATCATTTATTTGATCCTAGTATTAGTAATACGTTTACTAGAAGTGATGGAATTGTATTATTACTATTCTTTTTAGTATTTATTTATTATTTAATTACTATGATGCGTAATAAAATTGATGATGATAATGACGATATATCCATGCCTTTATTAAAAGCGGTTCTTTTTACAGTAGGTGGAATTGTTGCGATTGTTGCAGGAAGTAATTTTGTGGTTGATTCGGCTTCTTATATTGCTGAGGCTTTAGGAGTTAGTGAAAGAATGATTAGTCTTACGATTATTGCTCTTGGTACTTCTTTGCCAGAATTAGTTACATCAGTTAGTGCTACTAGAAAAGGGGAATATGATATAGCAATAGGTAATGTTGTTGGTAGTAATATCTTTAATATAGGAATTGTTGTTGGAACGCCTATTGCTATCTTTGGTGGAATTGGTACTATTGCTTTTGGTTATATTGATTTGATAGTAATGGTAGTTTCTGCAATATTGTTATTTATGTTTGCATTTAATGATTATAAAATCACTAAAAAAGAGGGAATTGTTTTTTTGCTATTATTTGTTATTTATTATAGTTACGTTATTTTAGGATAAAATTTAAGGAGAGTGTTTTTATGGCATTTAAAAAATTAGATAATTGTGAAATTCATGAGGTTGAAAGTAAATATGTAGAGAAATGGAAAGAAATGGATATTTTAAATAAATGTATAGATACAAAGGATAAAGAAAAGAACTTTGTATTTTATGATGGGCCAATTTATGCTAATGCTAAACCTGGTATTCATCATGTATTTGCTAAGACTATTAAAGATTCATTTTGTAAATTTAAAACAATGCAAGGATATAGAGTTTTAAGAAAGATTGGTCTTGATACGCATGGTTTGCCAATTGAGGTTAACGTTGAGAAGAAATTGGGTTTTAAGTCTAAAACTGATATTGAGAAATTGGGAATTGAGAAGTTTTGTGAAGAGTGTAAAAATGAGACTGCTACTAATATAGATGAGGTTAAAAAGGTTACTGATATGATGGGTCAATTTATTGATTGTTGTGATCCTTATATTACTTGTAGTAATGATTTTATTGAATCTGAATGGTGGATAGTAGATCAGTTAAATAAAAAAGGTCTAATTTATCACGGAAATAAAGTTTTACCTTATTGTCCTAGATGTGGAACTGAGCTTGCTTCCCATGAAGTATCACAGGGATATAAAGAGGTATCTGTTAATACAGTTATTGTTCCATTTAAGGTAGTAGATGATGATTGTTATTTTCTTGTTTGGACTACTACTCCTTGGACTTTAATGGCTAACGTTGCTTTATGTGTTAATCCTAATCTTTCATATATAAAAGCCTCTAGTAAAGGTTATAAATTTATAGTTGCTCTTGATTTAGCTGATAGCGTTTTGGGAGATGAGTACGAAGTATTAGAGACTTATAAAGGAAGTGACTTGGTTGGTATTAAATATGAACAGTTAATGCCATTTGTTAATGTAGATGGTAAGGCTTTTGAGGTTCTTGCTGATGATTATGTAACAGCAAGTGATGGTACTGGTATTGTTCATATTGCTCCAGCATTTGGTGTTGATGATAATAGAGTGGCAACATCTTTTGGTATTACTTTTATTAATCCAGTAGGAAAAGATGGTTGTTATAATGTGGGACCTTGGTCAGGTAGACTTGTTACTGATTCAGAACTTGAAATTGATATTATTAAATATTTAAAGAGTGAGGATAAATTATTTAAGAAAGTTAAAATGGTACATGACTATCCTCATTGTTGGAGATGTAAGCAACCTTTAGTTTACTATGCTAAGCCTGCTTGGTATGTAAGAAATACATCTTGTAAAGAACAAATTATAGAAGAGAATAGAAAAATTAATTGGTATCCAGATTATGTTGGTGAAAAGAGATTTAATAACTGGCTTGAGAATATGATTGATTGGGGTATTTCTAGAAATAGATATTGGGGTTGTCCACTTCCTATTTGGACATGTGATTGTGGTCACTTTGAAACTATTGGTTCTTTACAGGAATTAAAGGAAAAATCTATTGAAGAAGTGGATGTTTCTACTTTAGAACTACATAGGCCTTATGTTGATAATATTCATATTAAATGTTGTAAATGTGGTAATAGTATGAGTCGTGTTCTTGATGTTATGGATGTTTGGTTTGACTCTGGGGCTATGCCTTATGGACAGTATCATTATCCTTTTGAAAATAAAGAATTATTTGAATCTCAATTTCCTGCTGATTTTATAGCAGAAGGAGTTGATCAAACTCGTGGTTGGTTTTATGTTCTTTTAGTACTTTCTACTTTAGTAAGTGGTAAAGCTAGTTTTAAAAATGTAGTGGTTAATGATATGATGTTAGATGCTCACGGTAAGAAAATGAGTAAGTCTGTTGGTAATATTATTAATCCAGTAGAGATTATGACAAAATATGGTGCTGATACGATTAGATTTTATATGCTTTATACATCACCTGTTTGGACTCCACTTAGATTTGATGAAAATGGTGTAAAAGAAGTATATTCAAAATATGTTTCTACTTTTAAAAATGCTTATTCATTTTTTGAAATGTATGCTAATGCTGATAATATTGATCCAAGGGAATATAATATTCCTGTTTGTGAACGAGAACTTATAGATAGATGGTTACTTTCAAAACTCTCAGGATTAGTGAAAAATGTTACTAATGCAATGACTGAATATGATTTAAATAAAGCTACTAAATTAATAATTCCATTTTTAAATGATGATTTATCTAATTGGTATATTAGAAGTAATAGAAGAAGGTTTTGGGATTCCTCACTTACTGATAGTAAAAAGGCAGTATATTTAACTACTTATGAAGTTTTAGAGACATTATGTAGATTATGTGCTCCAATTACTCCTTTTCTAACAGAAGAGATTTATCAAAATTTAACAGGAGAGGAGTCTGTTCATTTAGCTAGTTATCCGGTTTGTAATGAGAAATTAATTGATTTAGAAGTAGAAGAGAGAATGGATTTAGTAAGAGATGTTTGTTCGTTAGGTAGATTTGCTCGTGAAGAAGTTAATATTAAAGTGCGTCAACCTATTAGTAATTTAATATTACCTTTTAAGGATAAGGATATTTTAGGTGATTTAGTTAGTGTTATAATGGAAGAGTTGAATGTTAAGAATATTGAATTTAGAGAAGATATGAGTGAATACTTGGAATATATTGTTAAACCTAATTTTAAAGAGTTAGGTCGTGTTCTTGGTCCAAAGATAAAATTATTACAAGAAAAGTTAAAGTGTTTTACAACAAAAGAAGTTGAAGCTATTACTAATGGTGGTTTAGATATTGAATTGGATGGTGAAGTGTTTACTTTAACCGAGGAAATGGTAATTATTTCTTTAAAACAAAAGGATGGTTATGCTTCAAGTAGTAATGATAAGATTTGTGTTGTTCTTGATACTAATTTGGATGAGGATTTAATTTTAGAAGGACTTGCCCGTGAATTTGTTCGTAAAGTCCAAAGTTTACGAAAAGAAGCCGATTTAATAATTACAGATCATATTAAGGTTTATTATAATGGAACAGAACAAATTGATAAGATGCTTTCTAAATATCTTGATTATGTTATGGGAGAAGTGTTAGGAGAAGACTTAATAAAAGATGATACTATAACAGATGAGTGTTATTTAAATGATGAAAAGGTATTTGTTAAGATAGAAAAGATATAATTATTTAAAGGGCTATTTATGATAGCTTTTTTAATTTTTAGACTTTTATTGTGTTATAATTAATGTAATTTTGTTATTAGTAAGTTGAAATATTTATGAAAGGAGTGTTTTAAAATGGGGAAATATGTAGAAAAAATCACCTCTTATACCAAAGAAGAACTTTGTGATATTTTTGAACCTGTTTATATGAATGTAATGAAAAGTTATAATTTTATTAATATAGGAAATATTGAGTTAAAATCTATAGTGATGAAGGTACTCGATGATTGTTTTGATAATTTAGATGAAAGTAAGGCCTATAATTTTGATATTTTATTTTTAGAAAAATTTACTGATTCTATTAATAAATATTTTAGTAAAATGTTTGAAGATTCAAAAGTATTTGTATCTGTTTTATCTGATTTTGTTTCTAAAAATATTAATTTTTCTGAAAATTATAGAGATAATTTAAAAAGTTTTGAGAAATTATCTAGTTTTTTTGAAAAAATTGATTTTGTACCAGATATTAATTTATGTGTTGAGTTTTTAAATAATAATTCCCTAGTTTCTGCTATTTTGGAAGAAATTGTTGATAAGAATTTGAAAAAAATCAAAAATGATGGGATAGATAGTTTATTTAATCTCTCGTTTCTATTTCTTTTATAGAAAGTTATTGTATGGTACATAATATCGAAATAGCTGATTTTTATGATGATGATTATAGTTCTGATGATTATTATACAGAAGATTCAATTGAAACTTATTTAAAGGAAATGGGCAGTTTTCCTTTACTTTCTAGAGATGAGGAGCGTAAGTTAGCTAGGCTTATATCACAGGGTGATAAGAAAGCGAAAGATACTTTTTTGAAGAGTAATTTACGATTAGTTGTTAGTATTGCTAGAAAGTATAATTATGGGACACTTCCATTTCTTGATCTTATTCAGGAAGGTAATATTGGGTTGATGAAAGCAATAGATAAATTTGATGTAGATAAAGGTTATAAATTTTCTACTTATGCAGTTAATTGGATACGCAAATCTATTACTAGTGCTATTTATAATGATGGTAGAAATATAAGAATACCAGTTGATATGTATTCAAAGATTAGTGCTTATAGAAAAATTTATGGTTTATTAGAAGCGAGGTATAATAGAGAACCAACAATAGAAGAAATGGCTTTAGAATTAAATATATCTATTGAGAGTGCTTTAGAGTTAAATAAAATTCAAAGAGATACAGTAAGTCTTTATACTTTAATAGGTAGTGATAGTGATAGTGAAAATGAACTTTTGAATTTTATTTCATCTTGTGAGGAGGGACCTGAAAGTGTTGCAATAAATAAGAATTTATCGATAGAACTTAGAAAAGCTATGAATAATTCAACTTTGACAGATAAAGAGATTAATGTAATCTTTTTAAGATTTGGTTTAAATGATAATAATCCAAGAACTTTGGAGGAAGTTGGAAAAATATATGGAGTTACACGAGAGAGAATAAGACAGATTGAATCTAAAGCTTTAAGAAAGCTTAGAAGAAATATTGATATAAAGAATATGCGTATATATATTGATGATTCAGCTCAGATGTCACCAAAATTGAATGGGACAATAAGGGAGGTAGATAAAGTGGCAAGAAAATTGAATAGTATATATGAAAATATGAGAAAGAAAGGTTATTTTAAGAAACAGGTTGATGATGTAATAGCTGAATTATCTAGTGAGGAATTAAAATTATTGTATGCTAGATATGGTGGTAATTTGGAAAAACCTGTGGTTAATAATGAATGGAGTAGTAAGCAAAATGCTATGTATTATGGTAAATTAGTGCCTAAAATAGAAAGAATGTTATCAGAAAAATCAATGAATATTTCAGATAAGAAAGTTGTTAATGTAGCCAACGATTTAGACAAGGAAGTGGTTGTTGCTAGTAATGTGGCTAATAATTCAGATA
>CAOJZZ010000050.1 GCA_948466315.1 uncultured Mycoplasmatota bacterium
TTTTCAATCTAACTAACTAGATCTACTTCTTACACTTTTATAGTACCAAATTATTTTCTGTTATTTTGTCTAATTAACTCAAAAGTAGAAATATACTTTAAATTAACTATTATTAAATCAATATAAAGTTTAAAGCAAATCACAAAGGTCTCTACTTTATGATAAATATTATTTTTTCTTTTGAAATATAAGCGATAAAAAAATATTACTAAATTCTTGACTAAATTTATAAATATAATTATTTTCTTAATAAAAACATTAACCCTCTTTATTTCTATATTTATAATTAATAAATATTAGACTAAGTTCTGACTAATTAATAAATTAAGTTTTATAAAAACACCTATATTTATCAATGAAATATATATTAAGATTGTCTAAATTTGTTGATAAAGAGACAAAATTATAGTATATTTAGTATAGCGAAGAGTGAATAATTGAAGAATTTTATCTTCATAAAGTAGAGACATTTATGAAGACATTTTTTATTAAAAATAGACATCTATATATTATATTAACTTGTTATTTTTTATAAAAAAAAGAGCCCTTAGGCTCTTGATACATATTTTCCATCACTAGTTGAAATAATTATAGTATCATTTTCTTCTACAAATAGTGGAACTTTTACTATTAGTCCTGTTTCACACTCAGCATCTTTTAAAGCGTTATTTGTAGTATTTCCTTTAACTGCTGCTTCTGTATGAGTAATTACTAATTCTACTTTGTCTGGTAAATCCATACCTAGGACTTCACCTTCGTAACTAGTAATGTATACTTCAAGATTTTCTTTTAAAAATTTAGCTTGGTCATTAATAGCACTTTTATCTAATTCTAATTGTTCATATGTTGCCATATTCATAAAATAGTAAGTATCACCCATATTGTATAAATATTGCATTAATTGTTTTTCTATTCTAGCAGTTGCTACTTTAATACCAGCATTAAATGTTTTTTCAAAGATTGCTCCTGTTCTTAAATTCTTAAGTTTTGCTTTAACAATAGCGGCACCTTTTCCAGGTTTTACGTGTTGAGTTTCCATTACTACATAAATTGCACCATCTACTTCAATTGTAATTCCATTTTTTAAATCATTTGTACTAATCATTTTATCACTCCGAACATATTATTTTTATATAAAAAAGAAAAAAGGTAAGAATTATTTTTTCTCCTTATGTACTGTGTGTTCTCTACAATGAGGACAATATTTATTTAGTTCAAGACGTTCTGTTGTGTTTTTTACATTTTTTTCTTCACGATAGTTCTCCCTTTTACATTTACTACAAATAAATGTTTTTTGTTGTCTATTTCCTACTTTAGCCATCTTTTTCCCTCCTTACGTCTTCATGTCTATAGGTATTATACCAAAAATTTATTAAAATGCAAAATTTTTTTAGTATTTATCTATTTTTTTTTATAATTTTGTTGGTATTTCTTAATTTTACCAACAGGTTGTTCATAATTGTATTCATCTAGTAATTCTAACATAGCAATCAATTTACTTTTATGACGATAACTATTAAACTTTTTTCTTATGTTTTTATTATATTGCCAAATTGCAGTGGATGACACACCTTCCATCTTTCCTATTTCATTATGTGTGTGTGAAGAATTATTACCTAAACCATAATATTCCATTACTCTTTTTCTTAATTTTTCAGGAGTCTCATCAATAGCTTCTTGAATATATTCTTTAGCTATATTGTGAAAGAATTGATAATATAAAGTGTTGTCATCACTAAGTTTTTCATCTTCTGCTACTTCATCTATCGAACAAGCATTTCTTAATAATTCTTTTCTTTTATAGCCTTCAGCGTTTTTTTCGGGTACTCTTCCTGTTACCACTAAGAGTTCGAAAATATCATCTAGCATTTCTAAGTTATTTTCTAGTTTCTCTCCGTATTCTTCCTCAACAATATTTTGAGCAG
Source organism: uncultured Mycoplasmatota bacterium (assembly GCA_948466315.1). GTDB lineage: Bacteria > Bacillota_I > Bacilli_A > RF39 > UBA660 > CAOJZZ01. Next base: position 1,926 of record CAOJZZ010000050.1, read on the forward strand.
TTGTAATATCACTAAATAATGAAGCATCTTGGTAACCTCTCATTTCTTCAATACCTCTCATAATAGCTTTTTTAATACTAGCAAATGCAAAACTAGAAAACTTATTACCTAAACTTATATCAAATCTATCGACTGCTTTTATTAAACCTTCACTACCATAACTTATCAAATCATGAATACTCCATTTTCCTCCTATCGCAAAAGGATAAGCAATAAAATCTACTAATTTCATATTAGCAATAATTATTTCCTCCCTTAAGCTAGGATCTTTGGTGATATTATACTCAGCAAATTTTTTTAGGTTTTCTTCTGCATCGATAGTAGCTATATTTTTGCTTAAATATTTATAGTTTCTATAATACTTATAATTATCAAACTCTCCATCTATAGTAGAAGAGAAACCATTAACAGTGATGTCTTTTTGTTCTAAATAATTAATAATGTGTTCTACTTCTCTTTCACTATATTTAAGTCTTACAATATTATGCAATTTAATACTAGGAATGTATTCATAATCCTCAATTTTAGTATTATATCTTTTGTTATAAGTAACATATTCTTTAATTAAAACTTCTTCTATATAAGCATTTAAATCACTATAATCTTCATATATTAAATTACCAAAATCATCATATTCTAATAAAGCTCTAACAGGTACATCGTGGTCCTGATATTTTATTTCACTTACTTCACCATATGTGTAGTTTTCAACTTTTGATACTCTATCATCTTGAGTAATGAAATAATCTAATTGTTTAGATAATATATTTTTCTTTTTTCTTTTTTTAGATTTAATTAAAGAATCTATATTCTCATTTTTTAAATTAACCAATTTAATTTTATTTCTATCTAATACTTGCAGTAAGAAGAGCATTTCATTTCTTGTTAGTTTTAAAGTGTTAAAATTATCTTTATTAATATATTTTTTACCATTTTGTTCAAAAATAAAATCTTTTAATATTTTATTTAGAACGTGTTCTTCTAATTTTTTTATATCCATAATTTACCTCCTTACTTTTTTTATTTTTCTGTAATTGTTGATAAGCATTTTTCATAGCTTGTCTTTTATTTATGGAACTATAAGCATTATTAATAGAAGTTTTCTCATCAGGAGTCATAAAGGGTTCATTTCTAATATAACCTAATACCAAATTTGCTTCTTTTTCATTTGATGAGTCTAGTATAGGGTATCTTTTATTTTTCTTAATAAAATCTATATAATTAGAAATAAATTGTTGATGTCTATTACCATATTTATCAAAATAATCATTAAGGTCTTCATCTGTTAAATATTTTTTTATATTAGAAAACTCCTTGGCTAATGCTTGTTCTTCTAGTGAATTAATCTTAGAAGAAGGAAAATCTCCATCATGTAAATCGGCAAAAGCAAATATTCTTTTCAAAATACATTTTTTCCTTATTTTAAATAGTTCCTTTTTGTCTTCTTCATACAAATCATTAATAATATCTGTATATCCTAATTTTTCCAACTCATTAGAAAGAATTACTTTTTTACAGAAAAGTTCTCTTTCTTTTTCATCTACGTTTGAGTTATTAGAACTAAAATATTTTGGTAGACGATGATTTGTTTTTATAAAGTTACAAATTTCATTACAAAATGTTTCAACGTATTTAGTCGTATCTGAAGTTTTACTAATTTCTGATGAGATTTTTGAAGTTATTTCTTTAAAGTCTTTTCTAAATAATATTTCAGTATCTACACCAAAAATAGTTTCTTTAGGGTGGTAATTATTCATTAAATCTTTAGTCTTATTAAGTATATTTTTGCTATTATGCTTTATATTATGTTCATTAATTCTTGTTAAATAGACTTTAGAAAGATTAGTATTTTGATTTTCTAATATTTTTATAATACTTAGAGGAATAATAACCTTAGTATTAAATATTTTATCTAACTCTTGGTATAAATCATTAATGTTAAATGTTTTCTTCTTTTGATAGATTATTTGTTCAAATAAAGAGTCTTTGGATGATACAACATTAGAAATGCATCTTTGTTCATTATTAGTAAACCTAGAAAAGTTATTTAAGAGCATGGTAGCTTGGGATAATTCGTTTTCATCTGTTGTAAAAATACTTGGTAGTCTATTATTAGTAGAATAAAATTCTTTGGCATTTTCAAAGGATTTTTTTACTACTCCAAATTCTTTATCATATATATTTTTACTACCATTTAAGTAGCCTAAAAATTCATCATGAGTTAAATTAAAAATACTTGGTTTTTCGATACTTAGTTTCTTAATTCTATCAAATTTATCTATATCAATATATTTTTTTAATTTAAAGATATCGATATTAGCTTGGATTTTTTCTATATCTGTTGCGTATGTTTTTCCTTCTAATATTGAAATGGCTATTTGTAAACGGTGCTCTATTAATTTATCTGTTTTTGTTATTATTTTTAAAGATTCTATTTCTTTAGAAATTCTACTAGCACAATCAATTATTCTTAATCTTTCAATTATATCTAAATAACGTTTTTTATTAGTTGGATCTTTTTCTAATAATTCATGAGCTTTATTTATTAGTTCAATATACACTTCATAAATAAAGGAATTATTTTTAATATTATTAACTAAATCTAATACTGTTACTTTGTCTTTTCTTTTTCCATAAGAAAGTAATCTACCTAATTCTTGGAAATACATTATAGGTGACTTAGTTTTTCTTAGCATGATTAGTGTATCAACATCATTGACATGAACCCCTTCAGTTAAAATATTAATATTATATAAAATATTACATAAGTTTTTGTTCATATTATAATTTCTTCTAAATCTTCTAATAGTTTCTTTATTTTTACTCATTGAGAAGTTAGAGTGGACTATATATTCATTAATTGTACGATTTTTAAGTAGGTTATTAATAAACTTTTGATCTTTTGGGATAGCGGAAATAGTAGATGAGAAAACTATTATTTTTTTACTATCTTTTAAAGATGTTTCTATATTAAATTGGTTTTCTATATTAGTATTTTCTTTGATAATATTTTCGATATTTCTTTTTACTTTTTCTAGTAGTGGTAAGTAATAATCTAATTCTTCTTCATAGAAGGCATATTTTTTTATCTTTTCTTCTATTTTTTCTATTTCGGCTAAAAAGTTAGTTAGGGATATTATATATACAGGTATAGGTAGTATTCCTTGTAATATAGCATCTACTAAAGTAAGTTTAGAGGCACAAACTCCATTAAATAAGATTTTATTCATGTTTCTCATATTATCTAAATATCTTATTTCGGTTGCTGTTGTTCCAATCACTTTGACATTAGGATGTTTTTTACGAAGATAATTTAATAGTTTTTCTACTTGAGAACCTGATTTATTAGCACCACATCTATGGTATTCATCTAATATTATAATATCGTATTTTTGAGCTAGTTCTTTCATATCTTTAGTTAATAAAGTTTTATAAATCATAGTATCTAGATTAGTAAATGCTTCTTTTGAAATATTAAGTTCTTGTAGATGTTCTTCAATAAATTGATCAAGAATAGGATAATTAGAAGATAAATATAAAATCTTTTTATGTCTATTTTTATAAAGGTATTTAGCAATGATAAAGCTTTTACCTGTTCCAGTGGCATGATTAATAGATACCATTTGATATTTTTCTAAAGCTAAAAGAAGTTTATTATAGGCTATTTCGTTATGTGGAAGTAATTCTATTTCTTTTTCCAAGTATATCCCCCCCTTTTTTTCGTCGTGTATTATATCATAAAAAAACAATAAAGGCAAACTTTATTGTTAATGACACTAAGTATTTTTATTGATAATATATAAAAAACCTGTCTAATTAGGTAACAGGTTTATTAGAAAACAAATTGTAAAATAATAAATTTTCTTTTTTGTATATTTAGATTGCTCTTAGTTTTTTACTTAGTTATTACTTATTAAAGATACCAGTGGTTAAAATAAGTATCTCTTCTTTTTTATCTTTCATATATTCCTGATAATACTTTGGACCATCTTCTGTACAAGTTAGTATAGTAGTTAATAACAGTTTTTACTCACCTTTTATAATCTTTTTTCTCATAAGTATTTTCTTTATTAATCATTCTTGAAATTATGGTCAAGTTTTAATAAGTAAATTTAATTATCTAATAAAATAAAGCTACAATTTATATCCCATACATCTCAAAATATTTATTAGTTACTTCTTTAGTTATTCTTAGGGTGACTAGACTAGCATAATCTGTTTTGGAATTAGGATGAGATGAATTGGGAGAGGTAACTATTATTGATACTTTAGGATTGTCTGCTGGCATATAGCCAACAAAGGAACTTGTAATTGTTTCAGTATCAATAATGCCATCATTATTAGTATCAATAAAACTTTGTGATGTTCCTGTTTTTCCAGCTGAGTTTAGTTTATCATCGATATAGCCTCTACCATAACCACCTGGTGAATGCATAACAGCATAAAATCCTTCTTTTACTCTGTTCATATATTCTACCTTAGTATCTATTTTATTTAAAACTTTCCGATCCTTTGTAAAGATAATTTTACCTAAATCGTTGTTGTTTGTTGATTCTCTTACTTCTTTTAATAAATGTGTTTCTAAGCGTTCTCCTCCATTAGCAATCGTTGAAATATATTGAGATAACTGGAGTGGCGTATAGGTTTCATATTGTCCCATAACAAAGTCTAGGAGATTTCCTGCACTTTTATCTTTGGAAGTGTACCCCTCACTTTCTATTGGTAAGTCTATTCCTGTTTTTACTCCTAATCCAAAAGAATGGTACATATTACGGTAAGTATCAAAAGAGCTTTGATTAAAATTTAGTTTCATACCATGAAAATATTCTTGTCCATTTACTCTAATGGCTGTTTTAAATTGATAGACATTACTACTCTTTGCTAGAGCTGTTATATCATCAATTACACCTAAATTATCTACTGAGGAACACTTTTCTGGAGCTCCTGCTACTTTGACACATTCATCTAGCATTCTTTCTCCTATTTTTATAGCATTAGTATTATAACCAACAAGCATAGAGGCTCCTTTAACAACAGATCCTGGAGTAATAGGAGAAGTTAAAATACTATTAATATTATCCACTATTTCACCATTAACAATCTTTTTAGAGGCCATAGCTAGAATTTCTCCAGTATTAGGATCTTGGAGTATAACACTTGAATGGTCATAATAATTAGTATTAGGTTCACTTTTAGCTCTAACCATTTGTTCTGCGATAATTCTTTCTACTTCTTGTTGTAGCTTTATATCAATTGATAGGACTATATCATTACCTCGTTTTCCCTCTTTGGTTAGTCTTAATTCATGAGAATTTACTACTTCGAATTCTTCCTTTTCCCCTTTTAAATAATCTTCGTATTGTTTTTCAAGATAACTAAGACCTACTCGATCGTCTAGGGAATAACCTTTTTCTAAATAATAATTTTTTTCATCAGCTGGTATTCCTTGAGTAGAAGTTGATACTGTACCAATAATTGATTTTAAGGTATCACCATAAGGATAGACTCTAATCCAATCAATTTTAGTATTAAAGCCATCTAGCTTTTCACTATTTTCAGAAATATAGGCATATTCTTGAGGTGTAACATCACTTTTAATTGTTTTTTCAGCATAAGTATAACCTTTATTCATTAAATAAAATAAATAAGCTACTTTATTATCTTCTTCAGTAAGAGTATTTAAGTCATCATCATTTATTCTAGAAATTTTTAACTCTTCTAAATCTTTGCTTGTTAATTTTCTTTGTTTAACTTTGTCTCTTTCCTTTTTAGTAATTAACTTATTACATTTATCAGAGTATTTTGCTAAAAAAAATTCTTTTTTAGCTCTTTTTGTTAATTTAGAAACATCTAATTCTATATGAGGAATTACTTTATAGGCTACTGCTAACATTTCTTCTGTAGTAGTACCTTTTTCCTTTTTATAAGTAATAGTATTAATAGCTTTATTATCTACAATTACATTATAATTTCTATCATATATTCTACCTCTAGGTGTACTTACTCCTTCTACTTTAGTATAAGTAAGTTTAGTAAGTTTTTCTGTATATACTTCTTTTTTTAATATCATTACTAAATATAGTTTTATACCTATTACACTAAACATGCAAAATACTAATACCAAAAGTACTATAAATCTACGATTTATTATTTGATCATAATTCTTTTTTTTCTTGGTCTTTTTAGTTATAAGTCATCTTCCTCTCTAAAATATGTAAATAAGAATACTTTTTAATATTATTCCTCTTTCATTATTAGTTTATCACATATTTTAAAAGTTATTTCATATATTTTTTTAAGAGGTGATATTATTTATAAGGATTTAGTAAAAAAGTATATAAAATTTTTAACGCCTAGAGATATAAAATCATATGCTTCTTCTAATCAGATAATTATAACTGATCAGGAAAGTGAAATTATTTATCGCTTTATTAAAAAATATTGGCAAGATCTTTTAGAACAAAATACTAGTTGTTTTTTAGAATTAAAAAAAGAAATAAGACCAGATTTATATGAGAAAGCTGTTAAATTATATAATGAAAACAAGAATAAGTATTTATCTTAGTCTTGTTTTATTTTTGATTTTTAATATCTTCTATTAAGTTAGGATTATTCTTTTTTTCTTTTATCATAGAAATTTCATATTTATAAGGTGGATAGTTTCGATCTATATAGGGTGTTTCCAAGATTTTAGGGATAGATTCTAATCTTTTGTTATAGATAATATTTATTAAAGTAGTAAAACCTATTTTACCTAAGCCGATGTTTTCATGTCTATCCTTATGGGTACCAATTTCATTTTTACTATCATTAATATGAATACATTTAACTTTTTCTAGACCGATTATTTTATCAAACTCATCTAAGAATTTATCAAAGTTTTTTATATCGTATCCTGCATCACTAAGATGACAAGTATCAAGACAAACTCCAATATTTTCTTGATTATTGATATTATCTATAATAGCTTTGATTTCCTCTAATTTAGACCCTACTTCTGTTCCCTTACCAGCCATGGTTTCTAATAAGATAGTGACATTTGTATTTTTTAAAGCTAAATTTAGGCCTTTACTAATATTATAAATAGCTTTTTCTACTCCTAGTCCAACGTGACTTCCTGGATGTAAAACAATATTTTTTATTTTTAATTGTTCACAACGTTTGATTTCTTCTTTTAAGAAAGAAACTGCAAAATCGAATTTTTCTTTTTCTTTATCATTAGCAAGATTAATTACATAGGGAGCGTGTACTATTACTTTAGAGTAATCAATGTTTTTTTCTTGCATTGATTCTATGGCTTTTTCGGTAATAGTACTATCAATAGGATAACGTCTAGTATTTTGAGGGGCCCCTGTATAAAACATAAAAGTATTAGCATTATAGCTTAAAGCCTCTTCTAGGCTTCCTAGTAATTGTTTTTCTTTTTTAAATCCAACATGACTTCCAATATATAACATTTAGTACCTCCTTTTTTAGTATAACAAAATTTAAGTAAAAGAAAAAGACTTCGATAAAAGTGAAATCTTTGTTAGGCTTCTGTACAGATTCTATGACTAGTAGGATTTGGCATTGTTGGTAGTCCTGCACCTGTTGTTACAACACTACTTCTTTTTAAATTTTGAAAGTCAGTAATATCACTTCCGGCATTGACGGCTCCTGAACCTTTAGGCTTAATCCCATGAACATCATCTGTTAATACTACTCCATAAACTACTTTTCTACCTGTTGCAGAACCTGAGGCTGCTCTTACATCGATAACTACATATCCTCTGACATTTTTATTTCCCCAAGATGATTTACCACCAGATTCTAGCAAAGTAGGATAATTAGGATCTTCGCCTTCTTTTTTAGTAGTATCAATTAAAACATAATATGTTCCCATGCTTAAAGCAGAAGATAATATTTTTTCAGTTGAGCCTGCTACTTCTGGACATTCTAGACTGTCAGAAGACCACATTGTTTTAACTGCATTAGTATATTCTTTAGCAGTATCTAAGAAAGTATCTCTACGTGAGTTTTCAATAGTTCTAGATATGGCTGGTATTGCTACCATCATTAAAATACCCATAATTACGATAACTGCTAATAATTCAATTAACGTAAATCCTTGTTTATTTATCTTTTTAATTTTCACTTTTTTCACTCTCTTTCTATTTTCTCTACATTTAAATCATACCACAGTAGATTTTTAAATTCAATATGTTTTTATTTATTTGACAGTTTACATTTATTCATTCGTTACTATTAATAGAATTTTTTTATTTACGAAATGTTTTTCGTGAGGTTAAAGTCTTAGGCATAAGACTAGACTACTCACCCAACATAATCTGATATGGATTAGAAACTGTTCCATCCCCTTCGGACACCATAACACTAGGTATTAGTGAAACTGCTGGTCGGACGCCATACGAAAAATCCATACCATTGCTGCTCAGCTTACCACTGTTATAAACGACCAACTCGATAGAGCCATTGCTACTGAAGTAATAAGGTGACAAAGTCCACCACACTTCACCAGTATTTAGATATCCACTCGAAGTATACCCTTGATATCCATGCCCTGCCAAGGTTAATTCATCAGCTGTTAATAAGGCTACTGGATATGTAAGCTTTCCATTGCCTACATCTTCACTTACTGTAAATCTATCTTGTTCTCTTTTACATTCTAGACTTGGTTTGTAAGATGATAGATACCCTACTCTATCTCTTCCACCAAAATTCAAGAAATTATTGGCATCTCCATCTTTTGTCCACCCATTTGAATTACTCATACTTCTATCATTACACCATACCGTATCTTCTAGCATATTTGTGTATTTTGTCATATTTGTACTATACCAATTATCTATTGTTGTCTTTATCATTGAATTCGTGGTATTACTATTAAACATTTCTTCATTTACGTCTTCTATTTTATTTCCATTACTTAATATTATATAATATGGTGAACTAGTTCCACTATAATAAATATATGATACACTACTACAATTATTTTCTGGTGTAAAACAGGTATAATGATAGCCTTTTCCTATATTGCTTTTATCATTATCCCAAACTTTTGGACTACTCTCTATTGTATTCTTCAATATATACTTACTTCCATCCCATTCTACATCATTTCCATAAATCCACTTACTATCATTAGTTGGCATATTTTTATATTGATATGTGTATCTTGTTCCATACATATACCCTACATCTGCTGGTGATAAAATAGAATTATTAAAAGTACTTATTCCTATCTGACCAGAATCTTTTGTATTATTACAACTTCTATCAGCTGCTGCTACTCCATTATAAATTAATTTGACTCCTCCTGTTTCTGTAGTACGTACTATTTTCCAACAAAATCCAGCAAAACTTACATTGTTATTATCTACTATTCCTCGGTAATAATAAATTGGATACTCATCGTTTTTAGTACTATCTACTTGATAGATTCCTGATGTTGCTGCAGTCGGATTACTTCCAAAGTTTATACCTGAATCTGTTGATTTCATATTACTTTTCATTAATTTATATAATGTTGGTACTGTATAGATTTCTCCTTCCATTGACTTACTTATCGCAAGTTTTGACCAAGTCGCTCTTATTGTAACATCCTCTTCTGGCATAATGAAATGATTATCATTTATCTTCTTCGCACTCTTGGTTACTACTTTCCATCCTTTGAATTGA
>CAOJZZ010000051.1 GCA_948466315.1 uncultured Mycoplasmatota bacterium
AGTAGGACCAGTAGCACCAGCTAAACCAGCAGGCCCAGTAGGACCAGTAGCACCAGCTAAACCAGCAGGTCCAGTAGGACCAGTAGCACCAGCTAAACCAGTAGCTCCAGTAGGACCAGTAGCACCAGCTAAACCAGCAGGCCCAGTAGGACCAGTAGCACCAGCTAAACCAGCAGGTCCAGTAGGACCAGTAGCACCAGCTAAACCAGTAGCTCCAGTAGGACCAGTAGCACCAGCTAAACCAGCAGGCCCAGTAGGACCAGTAGCACCATCAAGACCATTAGTTCCAGTAGGTCCAGTAGGACCTTGAGGAATAACAAAATTTAATAAATAACTTAAACTATTTGGATCCATTTTTATCCTTCCTTTCTAATTATAATTAACTACTTACAGGAGTTATAGTAACACTTGCATCAGTGCCTGGTTGTCCAGTAGTAACAGTTCCAATTGTTAAAGTTGGAGCAGGCCCAGTAGGACCAGTAGCACCGTCAAGTCCAGTAGCTCCAGTAGCACCAGTTAAACCAGCAGGTCCAGTAGGCCCAGTAGCTCCAGTAGCACCAGTAGCACCAGCAGGAATAACAAAGTCTAAGACATATCCACTAACATCAGGATTCATAAGCTTCTACCTCCTTAAAATATTAATTTGATTTTATAAAACTATGCAGGAGTTATAGTAACACTTGCATCACTACCAGGAGCTCCAGTTGTTACTGTACCAATTGCAAAACTAGGAGTATCACCACTAGGCCCCGTAGCACCAGTAGGACCAGTATCACGATTGTTTAATTCTTCTATTAAAAATACTTCTAAACAATAAAATTCCAAATTATTTTTATTTCTCTTGAATTGTTTTTACTATCATAATTTCCAATTAATATTTTATCTATAAAACAATTAACAATCTCATTTGATAGCTTATTAATATACTTATATTTTTCTAATACATTAATATTTGTCTTTAAATTATTTCTTTTATTATTAATAAGTACTATCTCTTCTCTTATTATTCTTTCCCTTTCTTCTAATAACAAAGTTTCATCACTATATTTATTTACCAAAATTAAAAACTCCCTTTGAGGTATTATCCCTTTCTTATAATCATTATATAATTGCTGAAAGTATTCACTTTTACTATGTAATCTTTTATTAATAACCTGTAATTCTTCTTCTAAAGAATCAAATCTATCTTTATATAAATCATTCTCTATCATTTTTAAATACATTTTTCTAAGATAATTACTATCATAAAATTTATTTAATAGACAGTTTACTTTATCTAAAACAAAATTATGCAAATCTTCTTCTAAAAGGTATTTTTTATTATCACAGTTAGACCATTTGTTTTTTTTATCTTTACAACACAAGTAACTAAAACCATTTGTCTTACTTTTACCACACTTAAAAAATATTTGCTTACAATTCGTACAATAAATCTTATTACTAAATATATGATAACTACCATTTTTACAACTACGAGACTTTTTCGTTAACCTATTTTGAACAGCAATCCATATATTTTTATCAATAATAGCCTCATGCGTATTATTACATCTAATCATTTCGTCTTTATCATTATAAATAACAGTATGATTTTTATAACTAACTGTAGTAGTTTTAAATTGTACCAAATTCCCAATATAAACCTCATCTGTTAATATCTTTTTTATAGTTTGACTACACCATTTAAACTTTTTTCTTATATTATATATAAATGATGAATGCAATATCTTGTTATTATTATGTCTAATATTAATAAAATACTTTTCATGCAGTCTATTTTCCTTTAGTGTAATTTCAAATTGATAATGAATAGTATGAGTTCTATCAAGCTCTTTAATAAAAACAGCTATTACTGTAGTATTCTTAGGCAAAAGATCATTTTCTTTCAATAGAATATAATCATTAATCATAAAATTATTAATATCTAAATTATCCTTTTCACTATAATAAATCTTTATTTTTTTATTTGTATATTTTCTCAAAACAATATAACATTTATTATTAAACTCTTTCATATCAGTTGTTATATAATTAAAACTAATAAAATCTTTTAATATATAATTTTCTTTATTAGTAAAATTTACATCTAATATATATGTTCCAGTTTTTGATATAAAAGAATAATTTATATATTCTTTAATTAGTGGTATCTTTAAATTACAACCATTTATTAATTTGTACTCATAAGGACTTAATACTTGTTCTTTATTTAGTAAAGAAACAATTTTCAAAATACTACTCCCAAAATAATACTCCTCGTATATTCTTTTAACTACTAATGAAGCAATTGGATCTATTATTAGGTGATTTTTATTTTCAGGATCTTTAATAAAACCATAAGTAGTAAAACTTGCTGTTAACTCACCATTTTTTCTTTTTGTCCTAAAAGTCTCTCTAATATTTAAGGATGTATCTTCTAAATACCATTCATCAGTTAATCCTAATATTTGACTAGTCTTTTTAGTTTCTGCCTTATAATTATCGATTTTATCTACTACTGTCATAAATCTAACATTCCATTCATGAAAAAGATTATGTATATATTTTTCAATAAGTTCCATATCTCTAGCAAATCTAGCCTGAGTTTTACATAGTACAATATCCACATTACCACATCTACATTCATCAATCATTTTATTAAAACCAGGTCTTGAAACATCAGAACCAGACCAGTCATCATCATTATATATACCAACAATCTTCCAACCATTTTCATAAGAAAAATCTCTTAACATTTTCTCCTGGTTTATAATACTTTCTGATAATTGTTCATCAGAAAGTTTATCTTGATCCTCATCCGATAATCTTAAATATAAAACTACTCTAGGAATACTTTTTATATTTTTCTTAAAATTACTCATAAAATAACCTCTTTTCATTAAAAGGTAATATATTATTTAAAATTATCATCAATAAAACACTTACTTTCACAAAGTTTCATATAATCAAAATACTTTTTATTAAAGATAACTTTTAATTCTTTGTAACTAGTGTTAGAGTTAGAATTAGTCTTAAACTCTTCACTATATTTAAAATAAACTTTATTTTTTCTTTTGATTTTTTCAACTCCTTACTTTCGTATCCTTATATTATATTTCTCTAAGTAATAAAAGATTAAACTTTTAATAACTTATAATATTTCCAGTTACAAAGTTATTCTTAACTAATTTGTATATAATAATATTAATTTTCCCCATTACTATAATTCAGATTTATATAAATAAGGGTAAAATGATTTAATAAAATAAAAAAGCAACTAAAAGTTGCTAGTTCAACAAATACTATTGCTATATAATTTTAATTGTAAAAAGGAGGAAAAGTTAATGAAATTTGGTGACAATTTAAGAAAGTTAAGAAAACTAAAAAAACTATCACAAGAAGAGTTAGCTGAAAAAATGCAAGTTTCTAGGCAAAGTGTAAGTAAATGGGAGACATCTGAAAGTTATCCAGAAATGAATAATATCTTAGAACTTTGTAAAATATTTCATTGTCATATTAATGACTTAGTAAATGATAATATTATTGATATTAACTCATTAGATGAAGAAATTAAAATGAATGTAGTTAAGTTTAAAAAAGAACAACAAAATAAAATGAAAAGTTTAAGTAATGCTATTTTTTTGATTTCTAAAATTTGTAAAATTCTTGTTGCAATATGTATACCCATAATAGTTATATCAATAGCTCTAACAATTTTTTTAATAAGCCAAGTAAATTTTACAGATAATGAAATAAGTTTTAATAATATAGAGGACAAAATAAAAATTATTGAAAAAGATAATAATATTTCTATAATGTTAAATGATAAATCAATAACTAGTTCAACTGATAAAGATATCATCTTAAAGATAAGACAAGTATTAAATAAAAATTCTAAATTATCTTTATCAATTTATGTAACATCAGGACTTCTTTTTCTAATTATTTATTTAATACTAATTATGTTTATTCTAAATTACCTAGAAAAGCTATTTTTTAATATAAATAAAGGAAATACACCATTTACCCTTGAAAATGTTAATTATATAAAGAAAATAGCTTATATAATGATTGCTATTATAATAGTTCCAAATATTATAGGCTTAATCTTTGAACTTATCTTAAATACAGATTTAAATATTGATTTTGAAATGTTTAGTCTAATTGAAATATTATTTTTATTTAGTATTGCTTATATTTTTCAATATGGTTATGAAATTCAATTAGATTCTAAAGGAAAAATGTATGGGGAAGAATAGAAAATAAGTAAAATAAAAAAGAATAAAATTCTTTAAGAATAGCGAATAATAAAAAATAAACCGTTTAATCTGTAAAATTATTAAATCAATGACAAATTTCTATAAATATTTAAGTTTTATTTGATATAATAAATATTAAGAAAATAAATTTTAAAGATAGAGGTTTAAAAAATGAATGAAATTAAAAATGCTGAAATAGCCAAAAGAATACTATATACTAATCAAAATGAATCTAGTGGTCAAGTTAGAAATCAAGCATTAGGAATGATCTATCAACAACGAAAAACTATTAATAACAGGGAAAGTTATTTCCCAGCTTCAAGTTATGATGCTACTCCAGAAAATAACCTTTTAGCAAGAGTAGTAGATTATTGCCTAAAAAATGATGAAATAGCTAATTTTAAAGATATAGATGCCATCGCTGCCATAGTTAAGAAAAATATTAATAATATAACTTTATCAGTTTATAGTAATGTAGTTATTTCTAATGGTTTATCTGATTTTCTTGTCCAATATTCCAAAAATGATGATAAAAATCCCGCTATTATTAATACAACGAGAATTCATCTAGCTAAAGATGGTAATGTTTCAGGAAATAGTACAGACTATACGTTAGTAAAAAAATCTATTACTGAAGCAGGTGAAAAACAATATTTTTTTGAAGAAGAAGTATTATCCAGATGTGATATATATAATATGGATGAGGCTAACAAAAAAAATATGACATCAGATGAGAAAAAGTTATATCGCCAGATGGAAATATGTTCATCACTAATTAGTCCTGTTATGAAAAAATTAGGTGTAATAATAGTATCTAAAGAAGATGAAAATAAACAGTCAAATGATAAAAAAGAAAATAATAGCTCTGCTGAACTTAATAATATGCTTAACAATCAAGATACTAAGATAGGAACTAATAATACCAACAAATCTATTTAATCTAAGTAGAATAAATCTTTTAAATCAATTTATTTGTAATATTAATTATTATATATCTTATAAAAACTAATATTAATAATTAATAAGTACAATAAGATTACTATAATCAAGGAAACTTATCTTAATTCCTTGATTTTTTGAAATTATAAATACCATAAATAATATAGCCATAAGTTATAAATATTGTTTTGTTTTAATATCATTCAAAATGACCAAAATCTAAAATTAATCTTTTATATTTAACTAACTTATTTTTGTTTATGCTAATATACTTAAAAATTTTCCCTAGAGAATAATTTATAGATATTTTTACTTATAATAAAAAATACAGAAGAAATATCTCTTAACTAAATATATTTACAATAGTTCACAACGATTAATAGACATGTTATAATTAGCATAAAGGGAGAAATATAAGATGAATAAATATATGAAAATAGCAACCAAATTAGCTGATGATAATATCAAAACAAATGCTGGAGGGCCCTTTGGTGCATGTATTGTAAAAGATAATAAAATAATAGGTAAAGGGTCTAATAATGTCTTGTCAACCAATGATCCAACTGCTCATGCTGAAATAGTAGCCATTAGAGATGCTTGTAAAAAAATCAACTCCTATGACTTAAGTGGCTCTATATTATATACTGATTGTTATCCCTGTCCCATGTGCTTATCTGCTATTATTTGGTCTAATATTAAAGTAGTCTATTATGGTAATACTAAAAAAGATGCTGCTAGAATAGGTTTTAGAGACGACTTTATCTATGACTATATCGACAAACTACTAAAAAACAATCAAGATAGTAGTATCTTAGAGTTAAAATGTATGGATAGAGAAGAAACAATAAAAGAATTCGAAAAATTTAGTCAAAAAGAAGATAAAATAATATATTAGTATTTAATATTAAAGAGAAGGGATTATTCAATTTATAAAAAATATTTCTATAAATTGAATATATAATATATAAGTATTATGAAATTTACATTTAAAAAGTATTTAATAAAATTATTGATAGGCACTATATTAATAAATATAATTTTTATAGTATTAGCTTTATTAATGTCTGAAAAAGACAGTCTAACGCTATTTTTTATCGTAACAGCCTTATCTATTCTTGATATAAGTTCATTTAAAGAAATTTTCTGTCTTAGAAAATTCATAAGAGAAAACAAAAAAGCAAAATTAAAAAAACTAGAATATGATTTAAGCAACAACTATTTGGTATACGATAATTGGTATTTAACAGATGAATATATATTTTCTCTAAAAGAATTAATAAAAATTAATTATCAAGATATCATGGTAGTAGAAGGCGGATTAACACTTAAAGGTGGACATAATAATTTAGGATATAAGCAGACTATCTATTTAAAAGATGGTAAAAAATACAAATTAAAATCAGATATAGCAAGTTCTAACTCTGATATTTTTAAAGAAATTATAACTAAAAAGAATCCTAGTACTTATTTTGGGATTATAGAAGATTATATGAAAGTAAAAAATAAAAAGAGAGGATTGATTAAATGAAAAATAAAAAAATAATTCATAAAATAACTCAAGGAATGTATGTTCTAACAACCAGAGATGGTGGTTGCATAGTAGATGCTGTTTCACAAATTAGTTCGAAAGATAATCCTTTAATATCAGTTGCTGTAATGAAAGAAAATAATACTAATAAATTATTAAAAGAAAATAATTATTTTGCTCTTTCTATATTAAGTAAAAATACTAATCCAGAAATAATTACAACTTTTGGTATGAATTCAATGCGAAATATTAATAAATTTGAAAATATAAAAACAGAAGAAATAAATGGCTTAAATATCATAACTGATTCTTTAGGATATTTATTCTGTGAGATTACCGATATGATAGAAAATGATACTCATACTTTATTTATTGGCAAATTAATAGAAGCCGATGTTTTTAAAGATGAAGAAGAAATGAGTTATAAGTATTATCAAGAAAATAAAACTAAATTCCTAAAAAAAAGTACCAAAAAAGGACAAACATCCTGGATTTGTAGTGTATGTGGTTATATTCATTATGCTGAAGAATTACCAGATGATTTTGAGTGTCCAATATGTCATGTTGATAAATCTATGTTTCAAAAACAAAACTAAAAGGAGAAGAAGTATGAATCAAAATAAAATTATAGAAAATAAAGAAGAAATAGAAGTATATGCTCTTAATGAAGATGGTACAAGATACAAAACAAATCAACTAGTAAAAAGAAATACTCCATTAGAAAATGGTCTTTATGTAATAGGTATTAATAATTGGATTGTCAATTATAATGGTGATTTTCTAATTCAAAAAAGAGCTTATACCAAAAGAAATAATCCAGGTAAATGGAGTTCTACAAATGGTCTAAGAGGTGTAGGAGAATCTAGTATAAAAGCCTGTATTAGAGAAACAAAAGAAGAGTTAGGTATCAATATAGAAGAGCACCAAATTATTCCTATCGAAAAAAGTAAAATAGCAGGAGATAATTTATTAGTAGATATTTTTGTAACTATTATAGACATAGATATCAACGATATAACAATTCAAAAAGAAGAAGTAGAAGAAGTAAAAATATTATCATTAGAAAAACTATTAACTATGGATATTTCTACAACATGTCAATATATTAAACAAATAGGAAAAATAATAAGTCAAAAAGCTGATGAACAGATTAAAAAATCAAAGGATATAAATGAGTAAAATAGTATACCATGGAAGTAATCAAGCAAATATAGAAGAACTAAAAGCTCATAAAAGTACTCATAAACTATCTTGTATCTATGCTACTCCTAATAAAACAGTAGCTTTACTTCATATGGGGAGAGGAAATGGTGACTTAGATACTAGAGTTTATCATATAGATGGCAAAATTGAGTTAGTAGAAAGAAGAAAGGGTATATTAAAAAAATTATATGATAGGGCAGGATATCTATATGAACTAGATGGTTCTACTTTTAAACATTATGATTATCTTTGGCACTTAGAAGTAATTTCCTTTGAAAAAACAATTAAACCACTAACCAAAACATATTATAAAAATATTTTAAACTCTCTCTATATAGAAAGTAAAAAAGGTAATATAATAATTTATGAATATCCAAATAGACCCCAAGATATGCCTTTAGATAATTCTGATTTAATAGATAAATTTATTACCTTTGAAAAAAATGGTTTGAAAGGTGCTATTGACGATTTACTAAAAGTTTATCCTGAATTTACTACTATCGTAGAAGAAAAATTAAAAAATAATTATTTATAAAAATAGGAGTGATTGTTATGGCTGATAGTATTTTCAATATAATTAAAGAGGACAATAAAAAGTATGAAAAAAATGATTATAATGGGAAAATGACCTCTACTAAAAATTATAAAGTAATACAAGGTAAAATTCCTATTCTCTTATCAGCCCCACATGGAGTAAAACAAGTTAGAAATAAAAAAATAAAGTGGGAAGATGCTATGACAGGTGGTATAGTAGAATATCTTTGTGATACTATTAATGCCTTTGGTATAATAAGAACCTGTAATTTAAATGATGACCCTAATTACAACAATGATTCACTAAGTTTACAATATAAAAATGAAATAAATAACTTAATAGAAAAAAATAATATCGTTTATCTATTCGACATTCATGGATGTTCTAATAAATATGGTTTTGATATAGCAATAGGAACTAATGATGGCAACAATCTCTCTTGTAATAAAGAAGAATTTAATAATATTAAATCTATACTAGCTACTGACTTTTCAGTAGCAATCGACACTAAATTTAAAGCCTCAAAACCCTATACAATTTCTAATTATATACATAACCAATCTAATATAACATGTATCCAATTAGAAATTAGTAAAAAAGTAAGAGAGTCTCCAACAAGTTTAAATAAATTCATTAAAAGTTTTGAAAAAGTTATATATTATCTAAATGATAAATATAAAAATTAAAATATGTTTATAAAACTATGATGTATCAATATAAATAGTAAATGTCCTTATCTGAATATTATAACAATATATTAAGATAAGAATATTTATTATAAAAGTATAAATACTACAAGTATCCTAATAAAATTTTTGTTAGCATAAATAGGAGAAAAAAATATGAAAGATTTAAATATCTTAGAAAACTTAGAAGAATATTTTAAAAGAGTAAATTGTTATGGCAAATATAACTATTGCTTTACCTGTCAAATGGATTCGTCCATATTACCAATATTATTTGGGATTGTAGGTGCAGTTATAGAAATTAGAAAAAACAAAAAAATTATGGGTTATTTATTTAATAAATTTGATAAGGGAATATGCCTTATTCCTATAGTTGGAGATACACTTACTAAAAATAAAATAGATATAGATAATTATATTTTTATAAAAGAAGAAGAAATAGAAAAAATAATCATTAAAAATGAGGACTTTATTTTTAAAAAGATAAAAATAATATTGAAAGATAAGAAAAAATATATCATGAAAACACCAAAAAAAATCAAAAACATTAATTATCATGAAGAAAATCTAAATAAATTTATTAATAGTTCCAATAAAATAAATATGATATAAAGAATAAATGTATATATAAAATATTAATGTAAAAGTTAAGGAGGAAAATTAAAATATGGTTAATAATATACTAGTAATAACAGGTGGTTGTAGTGGTTAATATAAAATACTTAGTAAATTGTGTTAAAAAAGCCATTTTTAAATCACTAACCCAATATAATAGTGATGATTTTGCTGCCTTAAAAGGGAATAAAGATGAAGCCCTATATTGTGCAGATAAATGGGAAGAAAGAGGTTATACAGAAAGTCTAAAAGTGTTTATGAATCCCAAAGATGTTTCAACAGTCATAATAGATAATATTACAAATTATAAAAACTTGAATGTATCTGATATTTTTATAGAGGGAAATTAATTTTTTATATTCAATTATATCTAGCAACATATTTGAAGTAGAATAACAAATAATCATTATAGTATAAATAAGGAGAATTAAAATGTTAAATAAAAAAGTAGCAATTATAACAGGTGGGACTAGGGGAATAGGATTAGAAATAGTAAAAACTTTTAAGAAAAATAAGGCCGAAGTAATTTTATTTGGTTCAAAAAAAGAAACTGTAACAACAGCAATTAAACAGTTAGAAGATGAAAATATAATTGTAGAAGGCTATTATCCTAATTTAAATAATTATGATGAAGTAGAAGCAATTGTTAAAGAAATTTATGAAAAATATGGTTGTATAGATATCTTAGTTAATAATGCTGGTATATCCGCTAATAAAAGTATAGAATCCACCTCAGCTCAAGAGTTTGCTAATGTAATAGACTTAAATGTAAATGCTATGTTTAATATGTCAAAAGTAATTGTTCCATATATGAAAAAAAATAATAGTGGGGTAATACTAAATACAAGTTCCATGGTAAGTATTTATGGTCAAAAATCAGGAGTAGGATACCCTACTAGTAAATTTGCAGTAAATGGACTAACCAAATCATTAGCTAGAGAATTAGCTCCATTTAACATAAGAGTAAATGCTGTTGCTCCTGGAATTATCAATACAGACATGGTTAAAGCACTCCCTAAAAAAATGATAGAACCATTAATAGATACTATACCCTTAGGAAGAATTGGAGAACCAATCGATATTGCTAATGCCTTTCTTTTTTTAGCTAGTGATATGGCTAATTATATTACAGGGGAAATACTATCAGTCGATGGTGCAGCGATGAATTAATAAACTAGTGATCTAAGATTATTATTAATTATCTTATTATTTTTAAATAAACTCATATCCTAAACTATTACGTTATCTTCATTATCATTATAGTTATAAAAAACTGTTTCTATGGTTAAGAAACAGTTTTTTATTGTGTTTGACTATGGGGTCAAACAGTAAAACCACCAGCTATGCTGGTGAGAATAGTAAAGAGCTCCGCCCACCAAAAAACATATAAATCTCCTTCTGTTATAATATAAATGATTTGCCAATCAAATATAAAAACAGGAGGAGATTTATATGTTAAAATCAAAAACGAAGTCTAAAAATATAGATGAAAGCCAATTGTCCCATACTAAATATAATTGTTTATACCATATAGTATTTATCCCAAAATATAGAAGAAAAGCAGTATATGGTAAGTTGAGAAGGGACATTGGAATAATTTTAAGGCGATTATGTGAATATAAAGAGGTAGAGATAATAGAAGCTCATGCCTGTATAGATCATATTCATATGTTAGTAAGAATATCGCCTAAACTAAGTGTATCACAGTTTATGGGATATTTGAAAGGAAAAAGTGCTCTGATGATTTTTGAAAATCATGCAAATTTGAAGTATAAGTACCCTAGTTTGACAGTTGATAATAAAAAATAGTTTCTAGATACCATAAAATCTAG
>CAOJZZ010000052.1 GCA_948466315.1 uncultured Mycoplasmatota bacterium
AGTAGGACCAACTAAACCTTGAGGACCAGTAGCCCCAGTAGCACCAGTAGGACCAACTAAACCTTGAGGACCAGTAGCCCCAGTAGCACCAGTAGGACCATTAGCTGGTCCAGTAGGCCCTGTAGGCCCTGTTGGACCCGTAGGACCAAAACAAAAAACAGGACGAGGTCTAGGCGGTCTAGGTCTTATGATATCATCATTAAAATAATCATCTTGCTTACAACAACTTTTCATATTTATCTCCTTTCATCTATAAGATATGCAAAATAGGAAAATGAAGAAATTATAAATTCCCATTTGTTTTCATGAATTACTATCAAATACATATAATGAAGTGAGGTGAAATATGCAAACATATATCGTTCAACCAGGGAATACGATTTTTATGGGGAATAATGGGTAATAAAAAGAGTAAGTATTACATTCGATACTTACTTTTACCTTATAATTCTTTTACCAGTAAACTTTAAATTATTTAATTTGATTTTTCCTATATTCTAGTGCTTTTACTAATCTTCTATGTAATTGTTGTTCTAAAGTATCCTCACTGTTTTTAATAAGTGTTCCATTAAAACACAATTCTTGCGATCTATCATTATATAATTCAGAAACTATTTCAGTTAATTCCCAACCATATTTATTAATGATTGGTTTAAACATTTCTAACTTATAATCTGCTAATGTTATAAGTGGTTTAGTTGTACCTAACCATTTCATCGAATCTTCAACAATTGATGTTCCTATTCCTAGACCCCTACATTTATCTGAAACGTATAAAGTGCATATTTTTTGCTCTTCTTCATCTCTTTTCAAACAAGCCATTGAAATAATTTCATCTTGATTATCTGGATCTCTAACAAATAAAATATTTCTTTCTTCTCCAACTATTGCTGATAATTGTTTAGTAAAATACCATTCTTTATGTTTAGGGTAATCTTCACAAATAAAATCCGTAATCATATAAATTTTTGTTGCTAAATTTATGAACTCTTCATTAGTGATAGTTCCCAAATAGTCTTTTAAACTTTCTATTTTTATCATATAATATCCCTCAAAATTAGAACATATAGTATCACTTTTTGCTAAGTTTGTCAAATTATGGTATAATACATTTAACAGGAGGGGATAAGATGGATAAAAGTCAAAGAAAAAGAATTGCAATTATTTCAATAATGACTTACTATGCTAGGCAAATATTTGATGAAACCAAACTTTATGAATTTAGAAAATCGCCTTTAAAAAATGAACTACTTAATAAAAAAATTTATGTATATTCAGCAAAAGAGGATAAAGCAATTATAGGTTATTTTAAAGTAAGTGATATTTTAAATGGTAATACTGATGAAATATTAAGTGCAACAGGATATGACAAAAGAAGTGATGGCCATGAAATAGTTGAATATTATGGTAAGAATAATCCAAATTGTTTTGCATTACAATTATATGATGTTACAGAATTCGAAGAATACTTATCCTTAAAGGATATGCGTAGCATATCAAAAAATGCAGACATGCCACAATATATAAAATTTATTTATGAAAATAATCCATTATATGACGTGATAAAAGAGTGGGATGAAGCATTTAGTTTAGATGGAAATATATGTAATAATCCTAGCAAAACAAAACAAATGATATTACAAAGAGCAAAAATGAAAGGAAGAAAGTAATATGGAACACGAAATGAAATTACAACCTGAGTATTATAATTTTATACTTAATGGTACGAAAAGAATTGAGATTAGACTTTTTGATGAAAAAAGGCAACAAATTAAAATTGGTGATACTATCAAATTTTTAAAAGAACCAGAATTAAATGAATCTTTTAATGCAAAAGTTGTAGGTTTATTAAGGTATAATTCTTTTGAAGATATGTTTAAAGATTTCGATATTTCAGTTTTATCAGACAAATCAATGACTAAGGACGAATTGATTGCTGTTCTTGAACAATTTTATACAAAAGAAAAACAAGAACAATATGGTGTTTTAGGAATAAGAATTGAATTAATATAATTTTTCTACAACATATACGAATAAATTAAATTATCTTTATTTATTTTATAAAATTTAATCATCCTATTATTATTGACGAAAATCAAAATGTAGGATGATTTTTTTGCTTAAAACTATTGATTTCATTAGGTTTATCCGATATATCATCCTACAAAGTAGGATGAATTTTGCAAGTGCAAAATCAGATTTGTGTATATGCAATTCCTTATGTAATAAGGTTCTAATTGCATCTGATACACAAATTTCTTATCCTGCTGTTCCATATTTAATTAAATTATGAATATTTTTAGGATGATAGACAAAACTTTCTATAGTGTAGGACTTGACTCGCCTTTTTTATAGGAGGTATCATGCATCATGCAAAAAGGAGATGATGTTTATGAAGATTATAACGGAGGTTTATGATAGTAAGTAATATTGTTGGGTGTGTTATAGACATACCAAATAATATTACTAAAACAAATTTTAAAGCCATAGAATTTATTGGAGGTATTAAACTCTATGGTTAAATACAAAGTTAATTTAAAGTTTAAAGAACATGGAAAATCTTTAAATGAAACAATAACTAATGTATTAAGAATCGAACTAGAAAAAAGAATAAATACGACTTGCAATATTTTTAAAAAGGAGCTAACATTCAAGCGTACTCATTATTCCCAAAGTGAAGGGAGTAGTAATTAATGATAGGGAATAATAATTTTAAAGTAGGAATATATATAAGATTATCAAGAGATGATGGGAATATTGAATCTGATAGTATTGTTAGTCAAAGAAGTTTACTTAATCAATACGTTAAAGAAAATAACTACACTATAATAGAAGAATATATAGATGATGGGTTTACTGGAACTAATTTTGAACGACCTGCATTTAAAAGGATGATTAAAGATATTGAACTTGGTAAAATCAATATGATTATTACAAAAGATATGTCTAGGTTAGGTAGAGATTATATTGGAACTGGAGAACTCATTGAAAAGTATTTTCCAAACAAAAATGTAAGGTATATTGCTATTAATGATGGAATAGATACTTTTATAGATAATACTAATAATGATATAGCACCCTTTAAGGCAATAATGAATGATATGTATGCTAAAGATATATCTAAAAAAGTTAAGACTAGTCTTCATTCTAGAATGAAAGAAGGACTATATGTATCAGGAAGATGTCCCTTTGGTTATATGAAAGATCCAAACAATAAAAATCATTTAGTGATAAACGAAGAACAAGCAGATACAGTTAGATTAATCTTTGATTTAGCACTTAAAGGTAATACATATCATTATATAGCACAAGAACTTACCAAAAGAAAAATTAAAACACCAGCATCTTATTACAATTATGTTTGGAATACAAAGTGCATAAATACTAATTGCATATCACAAGAATATGGTGTATGGGTTGATACAACTATAAAATCAATTCTAACTAATCAAATATACGTAGGTGATACAGTACAAGGTAAGACTAAAAAGATTAATTATAAACTGAAAAAGACAGTTAAAAATAATCCTAATGATTTTATAATAGTACAAAATACCCACGAAGCGATAATTGATAGGGATACTTTTAATTATGTACAAACGCTATTACCTAAAAATGTTAAAAGACCAGAAAAGAAAAGATTTTATTTACTAGATGGACTATTATATTGTGGAGATTGCAAACATAGAATAACGATTAGATATCAAAATAAAACTGGAAGAAGTTATACTACTTGTGATTATTATAGAACATATTCAAAGTATCATGTTTGTACAACACATACAAATAATTATGAAGTCTTAGAGGGTGTTATTTTAGATAATATTAAAGAAGTTTGTAAGAAATGTTTAGATAAGAATAAAATTAAAGATTCTATTGGTAATATTGAATTTGAAGATAATACTTTAAAAATAAAAAAACAAATTGAAAGTTTAGAAATAATAAATAATAAACTAACTGAAACTTTAGATAAAAACTATATGAATATGTTAAAAGGTATTATTGATGAAGAGCAATACATTAGAATAAGCGAAAACCTAAAACAAGAAATAGCAAATAAT
Source organism: uncultured Mycoplasmatota bacterium (assembly GCA_948466315.1). Taxonomy (GTDB): domain Bacteria; phylum Bacillota_I; class Bacilli_A; order RF39; family UBA660; genus CAOJZZ01. The sequence goes on from CAOJZZ010000052.1 coordinate 4,062, forward strand.
AAATCAAGTATTGATAATCTTAAAAATGAAGAAATAAATGAAAATAAAATAGATAACAAAAAAATAGAAAAATATATTAATGAATTTTTATCACTTGAAAATCCAACTAGGGAACTAATAATTAATTTGGTAGAAAAAATTTATATCTATCAAGATAAAACGATGGATATTATATTTACATTTAAAAATGTTACATAAAAACTGTATCTGGAGACACACTCTATGGTATTTCAAAACAGTTTGATGTATCTATGGAGGATATTAAATTAGAAAACAGCTTACCATCTAACACAGTTAGAGTTGGCCAAGCTTTAAAAATACCAACAACAGCAACCACGTCTTATTATGTTGTAAAAAAGGGCGATACACTTTATTCAATTGCTTCAAAATTCGATACAACAGTAAGTAAAATAATGCAACTAAATAACTTAAAAACTCCATCACTAGCAATCGGTCAACAATTACTAATTCCTGTTGCCAACCTTCCATCTACAGATTATGCGATTTATACTGTTAAACCAGGTAATAATTTATATTCCATAGCCAAAAAATACAATGTAAGCGTAGATTCTATTAAATCACTAAATAATCTTACATCAGACATTCTATCAATTGGCCAACAATTAAAAATTCCGATAACTACAAAACTACCAGAAACAGAAAACTCACAAAAGTATACTGTCAAGCCAGGTGATACTCTTTATTCTATTGCTAAAAACTTTGGAATGAGTGTAGAAGAGTTAATTTCCCTAAATAATCTTAAATCAAATACATTATCAATCGGTCAACAATTAATTGTCAACAAAAATCCAGCTAGCTCAAATAATGCTCTTATTCCTTTAGGTTCGACTTGTTATGGAACTGGCTATAAAGAACCTACATATATTACTTATACTGTTAAAAGAGGAGATAGTCTTTATACTATCGCTAAAAAATATAATACAAGTATCGAACATTTAAAACGTTTAAATGATTTAAACAATAATGACTTATCCATAGGACAAGTCTTAAAAATAAAGGAGGTTAATTAATGAACCTAATAAGTTTAGAAGATTTTAAAAAATTACCAGAATATCAAACTTTTATCCAAGAAAATCCAGATGTAGGATATTTAAAAGTCCATGCCTTTACAGCTTATGGAGCTGTCCCTATCCCTGGAGCATCTATATTAATAACTAAAGATATAGAAAATCATAAAGTCATATTCTTTCAAGGTTTAACTGATGAGAACGGAATGATTTCTGATATTGAATTACCTGCTCCTAGAGCTATACCTGTCTCTGAACCAGATATAGTACCAGAATACACTGTCTATAATATGACAGCTATTCACGAAGGTTATGAGACTCTAAAAAAATATTTCATTGGTATGTTTGGTGATGTTCGCATCATTCAATATGTGAAAATGATTCCCTCAATAGAGTTGAAAGGGGAAGATGAAAATGCCAGTTAGAACTCCCGTTATTCCAACTGATATAGTTGTTCATCTAGGTCCTCCAGAAGAGGCAGCAAGGAATATAACAGTACCATTTATCGAATATATCAAAAATGTTGCCTCAGGAGAAATTTATCCAAATTGGCCTTTAGACTCTATGAAAGCTAATGTACTAGCCCAAATTTCTTTTGCCCTAAATCGTATTTATAATGAGTGGTATCCATCTAAAGGCTATGATTTTGATATTACCAGTAGTCCTCTTTATGATCAATCATTTCAAGAAAATAGACAATTTTTTGAAAGAACAACTCAAATTGTTGATGACATATTTAATAACTATATAATTAAAGAAAACCAAATTCAACCACTATTTGCTAGATATTGTGATGGAAAAAATACAACTTGTGATGGACTTTCACAATGGGGAAGTGTTACTCTAGCAAATCAAGGATATACCCCTTTACAAATATTGAAAAAATACTATGGGAATAATATTAAATTAATCTATAATGCCCCAGTTGCTGATAATATTAGAACATATCCAGGCTTTCCTGTTAAACTTGGCGACTCAGGAGACTATGTTCGTATGATTAAAATACAACTAAATCGTATTGGTAATAATTATCCAGCTATTCCTCCAATTATTGATGATAGTCCTTATTACGACGTAGAAACAGAACAAGCAGTAAGAAAGTTCCAAGAAATTTTTAATTTACCTATAAATGGTGTAGTGGATAAAGCAACTTGGTATAAAATTAAATATTTTTATAATGCCGTAAAAAAGGTTTCAGATTTATACTCAGAGGGTATTACTATTGATGAGGCAACACTAGTTTTTCCTCAACAGTTAGAACTAGGTTCAACAGGACAATATATTAGAACACTAAACTATTTATTAAATGTTATCTCATATTTTGATTCAGACATTCCCTTCTTAGATTTAAGTTCTGAAACATTCAATGAAAATACTAAACAGGTAGTAATCGCTTTTCAAAACAAATATAATCTACCAGCAACTGGTATTGTTAATGCGACTACTTGGAAAGACTTAGTTGACGCCTATCAACAAACATTAAGATTAATTCCAAAAGAGTACTTTGCCAATATAAGTGAATTTTATCCAGGAAGAGTTCTAGTTAGAGAAATGACAGGAGATGATGTCATTAGATTACAAAGATTTTTATATATTATTTGTGAAAAGACCCACAATATACCAGGAGTAGTTGTAAATGGTAGATTCGATAACTTGACAGAACAATCTGTAAAAGCTATTCAAAAAAGGTATGGATTAAATGATGATGGAGCAGTTGGTGCTGCTACCTGGTATCGTATTGTAGAACTTACAAAAGAAGTAGCTTAGGACTAGCAATAGTTCTTTTCTTTTGATAAAATAACTTTTGAAGGGAAGTATTTTAATTTCTTAGAGTATAATTGCCCAAGTCTTGCCTTGTAGTAGTTCATCTATAAAAATTAAAAAGGAGTTTTTTATGAAGAAAATAACAATTATAATGTTACTTCTTAGTCTAATCTTAATGGGATGCGAAAAAAACTTAGAAAAATCATCAGGAAGTAATGTTATAAAAACAATTTCTATAGATAAGGTAAAAAAAATAATCGATAATCGTAATGATTATAAGGAAACAGAAATCATTGATGTAAGAACAGAAGAAGAATATAAAGAATCTCATCTAGAGGGTGCTAAAAATATTCCTTTAGATGACATAGAAAATATAAACATATCTAAGGATACAGAAATAATAATTTATTGTAGAAGTGGGGCTCGTAGTAAAGAGGCAGCTAATATTCTAGCTTCTCTTGGTTATAAAAATATATATGATATGGGTGGTATCATTAACTGGGAATATGGCTTAGTAAGTAATTAGAATATGTTAATAATTTTGTCAAAATAAAAAAATAACATGTAAAAAACATAATATAAATAGTATTCTTATCTTATTAATATTAAAATAATAATAAATAAATGATATAATAACCAATTAGGAAGAAGGTTTATATGATAAGTACAGATGAAAAATTAAATTTAATAAAAAAATATCTAAAAAAGAAAAAAGAAGAAAATATTGTTGAATTAATTATAAGAGATTATAATGAAACTAATTTTTATATTAGTCTACTTTTTAATTCTGAGATTAAAAAATTTAAAGTTTTATATATCCCATTAGATGTAATGGATACCAAAAATATAGAAAACTACACTTGTTACCAATTTATTCAAATTCCTTTAGTAAATTATATTTTAGAAACTATTGATTCCTCAAAAGAAAAATATGAAGATTTATCTGTTAGAGATAAATTAAATAAAAATATCAGTTCTTATTATATTGAAATAAATACGCATGTAGGAGGAGTAGACTTTTGTTTTAAAACTACTCAATATCTTCCTAAAGAATGGTTTTTTATGTATGAGGTTATCATGGTTCTATTTGAACATATACCTAATATTATGAATGAATTATGTGTGGAATTATTAGCTGTACTGAATAATTCTACTTCTAAGATAGAGTATAACTCTTCACTTATCTTTGACTTATTTAATGATAATATAGAAAATTTATTTCAAGAAAATAGTGTAATAGATGGTAAGCGATATTATGATGACAATAAAGTGACCTTTTTAGAAAAAGTAAATGGGAAGTATTTTGCTATAGTAAACGATTATATTGTAATTGTTGATTATAATGAAAATAAGAAAATTCTCAATTTATATTGCGACCACTCTTGTCATGATTATGAAGGACAACTATACGCTGTTTTAAAATCTATTATTAAAAATAAAATGAAACCTTTTTATAAAATTACAGTGGCCAAATCAGCAGATAATTTTTGGAATAATACTGGTAGTTTTCAATTTTATTTATGTTATGGACTTAAGAAAAATAATTTAAAAGTTATTCATGCCTCAGAAGAAAGTTTACTTCCTTTATCTATGGTTTATAAAGGATTAGTAAAAATATGTTATGATAAGGAAGAAAAACTAAAAAAAGAGGTTATTAAACATCTAGAAAAAATATATTCTAAAGAAGAAGTAGCTAAAATTTCAGAAAATATAGTAGGTGAACTTCCAAAATAATTTTATTTTACTAAATAATATTTTAGTTATCAAAGTATAAAGTTTTAGACTAGTTAAACTTTAATATTATCTCTAATAAGTAAACATCTAAACTTAATAATTTCTTAAAATATTATATTGTTAAATATATCATAAGTATCTAAATTAACTAACAATCTGATAATATAATAAAATTGCATTCAAAGGAAGTGTTAACATGAATAATTTAATAGATAATAATACTAATTCAAAAAAGATAAAAATAATAGATATAAAAGAACTAGATGATTATATATTTATGACTTTAAATAATGAACAAAAAATTCTTACTAATGGTCAAGATTTTTATGATGTTTCAACTTATGATAATTGTTTTAAAATTTTTAGTATAAAAGGTAATTTATGTGCATTTCTAACGAGATATAGTTCATCATACGTTGTAGATTTAAAAACAAAAGAAGTGTTATTTGAAGATAAGAAGGCTTATTATATTTCTAAAGTGGATGAAAAAGCATTGCGTATAATAATGCATATTGGATATGGTAATACTAATATTTATAATATTGAAACAAAAAAGTATTTAGCACCTCCAAATAATTATGAGTTTAATTATTCATTAGGAAGTAATTTATATGTATTTAGAGAAAAAGAAGATTATAAGAATCCACGTGATGATTATAAAAGTTGCATCATCAATGTCTCAGGAAAAATTCTTATGAAAGAAATAGAAGGTTGGGTGCACTTGGTTAATAACCACTTAATCATTAACAATAAAGATGAATTACGTATTCTAAAAATGAAAGAAGATGAAACATTAGAAATAAAAACTATAAAGCAAAATGAGGCAATTATTGCTCCTCCTGATTATTATGAAGGAAATATTATAATAATGGAAAGAAAAGCTATAAAAATATATACTGAGGATTTAGAAGTAGTTGATACCATACCTATAGATGAATTAGAAAAGGTTATAGATCATGAAATTATTGATGGTATTCTTAAACTTTGTCTACCACATGAAATTAATAACAAAATAGTTAATAAGCATTTATTTATAAACTTAAAAACTAAAAAAAGCCTATCTCATATACGAATTCAGGGATATCCATATTGGAATCCAAAAACCTATATTGGTAGAGATAGCATCACTCCAGGCATTACAAACTATCATTTCTATGATGAAGACTTTAATCCTATTATAGATGTCTTAGCTGATACTTATGAGTCAGTTGGTGGTAACGATGAGTGTACATACTTATTTAGAACTAATGAAGGTGATAATCAAAAAAGACAATTTCTTAATTCTTTTACTAGAAATTTAAAGGATATTGATTATGATTATATTGAATTCCCTTATTTTTCACCTTTTGGTTATGGAATAAATTCAGAAACTGAAACAATAGATTTTTTTGATGAAGATTTAAAAGTACTCTTTTCTAATATCGATTATAAAAAGTTGAATTTAGACTACAGAGATCTTGACTATTTTATAATTAATGATTATATTTGCTTCCATAATCACTTTACAGATGGTTATGGAGAACCTAGATGTAGAGAAATTATTCAAAATAAAGCAGGAAAGATAATTCTAAATTCACTAGAAGCTAGATGTTTTCCAATAGGAAACTTTATAAAAATTGATTATCCCTATGAAGATAGTCAATTTCTAGATACTACTACTGGAGAGATTTCTCCTTTAGTAATTACATCTCCATTAATTGAAAACAGGAAAATAGATTTTAGTAAAATCACTGATACTGATAACGTTCTATCAGTTACAGCAACTAATTTATTAGGAGATTCACAACATCTAGCTAATGACCCAAAAAAATTCATCAAAAAAACTTAATATAAAAACTACCTGTTGTATGATGTAAACCCTTAAAGTAATCATCATTAATAGGTAGTTTTTATTGTTTATATAATTTTATTTAATAATAATTATTTATGCTTCTTGCTCAACCTGTTTAACTTGATTAATAACATAATCTTTTGTTTGAGCATAATCATATCCTAAAACAATAGAAAATTCGTTATATAAATATTCCTCAGCTAATTCAAAATATTTTGTGTCTTTCTCTGTAATCTTTTTATTATTATCTAATCTCTTTTTATTTCTCAAATAAGTAGTTTTAATAATTTTTATTAAATCTTCATGAGAAGCAGATGTTAGTAATTGTTTATATTCTCCTTCTAAAAATTTCTCTTCGGCCTTAATTGTTGGAATCTCAGGAATTTTACTAATAATCTCTTGTAAATCATCTATACTAATTAAATCTCTAATTTTATTTGTTTTATTAGAAACAGGTACTTCAATTTTTAAACTAGGATCTTTCATAGGTTTTAATAAATAGTAATCTTCATTATTAAACTTCTTTTCCTCAATTTCGCATACTTTGCATACATCTTTTCCATATACTACATAGTCATCTTTTTTATACATTCTTTAATCCTCCTTTTCGCGTATATTTGTAAGAACAGATACACGTTCTAGCTATATTTTAACACAAAATATAAAAAAATTCTAATCTATCTTGCCATTTTAAATATAAAAATTATTTAATTACTAAAGAAACAATAATTAATAAAAGTATATCTAATAAAAAATAAATAAAACTAAAAAATAATAATTTATATTGAGTAAAATAAAAAAATTCTTCATTAATAATCTTTCGTGAAGTAGAAAAGTAAATTCCAGTTTCTTACTTGAAAATAAAAAGTCATT
>CAOJZZ010000053.1 GCA_948466315.1 uncultured Mycoplasmatota bacterium
TTCGAATATTTCCTTGTTTATCAAAGTGTCTTATATCTTCTTGAGGAATCTTGGTAATAATCTCTATTTTATTATCTTGAAGATAATTATCATAAGCGTTTATCAGCTTTTTATCAGAAGATATTTCTCTATATTCTGTCATTTTATGAAGAAGTAATGACTTACCTATTGAATTATCTCCAATAATTGCATTAATGCCTTTAGATAGTTCTATTTCGTTTTTACATCCATCTATATTTAATTCTATTTTATCAATTGGTGCATTAGCTGAAAAGAAACTACTAACTCCAATCTTAATTCTTCGAGGATCAGTTATTGCCATCATTACGCCTCTAAAGGTTGGAAGGCATTTAAAATAACTGAATTCAAATTCACCATCATCTGTTTTTTCGGGATAATTGCTCCAATTGTGGCAATCGCTACCTGTAATAAATTGCATATCCTTTAATTTTGGCTTTTGATTTTCTATGTATGACTTATTAAAAATTTCATTTCTTTTATTTTTAAATTCATAAGCCTCAAAGTAATCGATAAAAATAAAATTTTCAAAAGCAACTTCTCCAACACTATTCGCATCGTGTTTTCTTGTTTTTGAACTACTTAAACTCCCTTTTTGATGAGCAATTAAAATTGTATCCAATCCAATTTTTCTTAATATTCCAATAAATTTTTCTTCAGAAAAAGAATTATCTAAATCATATAATGGCTTATTAGTTACTTTATCGAATATTTCTGCTTGAATACATTGTAGATTTGAATCTTCATTATCATTAAATAATGCTATAATATGTAAGATTTCATTTTCAATTGTTACACTAAATTCAATGCCTGGTAGTACTTTTTTTATGCAATTATCATTTAGTTCTTGTTCTTTTAATTTTATATATATATCATAATCGAAATTGTCATGATCAGTAATTGAAACCATATTTACTTCATTCTCAACTAATTTAGAAATTAAAACTGAAAGGTTTTCTACTGTGCCATCTCTAACAATTTTTTTATCTTTATGATTAGAAGCAACTGAATGAATATGAAAATCAATTTTTAAAGGTTCTTTTACAATTTTTTCCATATTATACCAACTTTCTAATATATTATTTTATCATATTTATTTGCTAATAAAAAATGTTTTTATTAATTTTGTTATAGTTTTTAATTGCCTCTATTATATATTGCTCTATATATCTTTTATCCCTTTTTAAAATAACTTTTGGTAATACTTCTTCTATTTTCTCTTTATTGAAAGATATTCTATCGTTTTGATTACCTTTTTTCTCATCAAGTATTTTTTCAATTACATCAAAAGTTAATTTATGCTTCTCACTAAACTTCCTAATCTTTATTGCTTGAGCCCTGTTAGGAGTTAAATCTTCATATTCTATAGAAGCAAAAAGTAACTTTTGCTCATCTTTATTTAAATAAGATAATTCTACTGCTGTTGTTATGCCTAAAGTCAAATATGTCCTTTTATCATGAATTACAGTATCATCAACAATCTTTAATAATTCAGGTATTAAATAAGTAAGTCTTATATATCTCCTAACTTGCTCTCTGGATTCTTCACTGACTTTTGCAATCAATTCAACAGAAGTTACCTTCTGCACATCTTGTGTAGAAGTGGCTTTTTTTTACCTTGGTGTTTGATTGCATCTAATTTCATTTTATATGCAAAAGCTTTCTCAGAAGGCAAAATTTTACTTCTGTATATATTTGAATCTACCATATAAATAATTGCTTCGTCATCATTTAATTCTTCTATATAACAGTCAGCTTCTTCTATCCCAATTAGTTCAAGTGCTAGTTTTCTTCTATGACCTGATATCATTTCAAATCTTCCATTCTCTTTTTTTCTAACTACTAGTGGATTTAATAATCCGGTTTCTCTAATACTTGTTATAAGTTCATTTAATGAATCATCTTTACTCACTTTAAACGGATGATTCTCAAAAGAATCGATGTCACTTAATTTTATTTTTACTATTTCTTTCATTTATTCTATTCTCCTTTAATTTCATAGTTTAATTTCCATTCAATATATTCTTCGTATGTTATTTTTCTTTTACTTCTTTTAATTCTCATTTCATCCCACTCATTCATAAATTTACTTATTAAAAGGGTATTATCATTATAGTAAGTTATGGGTAAATCTATTTGATATTCTGGATAAAGTTCTTCTAACCACATTAAGGTATAAATAATATCTACCGATTTTTTGAAGTCATATTCTTTAATAGCATTTATTTCCACATTTAAAATATTAGCTATTTCTACAAGCCTGTCATCTTTAGGAACTCTTGTGCCATTTTCATATCTGGCTATTGTTCTTCTTTTTCTTTCTCTGTCTAATTCTAATTTATCTGCAAGCTCATCTTGAGTCAAATGTCTAATTTGTCTTACAAATGCAATTCTAGATCCTTGCGATAAATCTTTTAATCTTGGTTTTAAATACATTAATCGCATTTTTTCACCTCCTTTTTCTTGTCGCATATAAGTGTTTTTTCATACCAAAAAAGACTAAGATATGCGACATATTAGTCATCTTAGTCTAATTTAGATATAAATATCAACTATAATTGGTTCTTTTAACCTCGCATTTTTACATTCAGGTATTTTATTTGAATATCTTAAAATATCATCTTTTGTAATGATTATGCGAGTCAAGAACAAATCATATTCATCTTTTATTTTGATTGGTTCGCCTTTATAGACGCTTGTGCTGCTGCTAACCGAGCAACTGGTACTCTGTATGGGGAACAGGATACATATGTTAATCCAATTTTATGACAAAATTCAATACTTTTTGGATCGCCACCGTGTTCTCCACAAATACCTAAATGAATGTTAGGTCGTGTTTTTCTTCCTAGTCTTGTACCAATAGCAACAAGTTTTCCTACACCATCTTGATCAATTGTTGCAAATGGATCTTCTTTCAATATCCCTTTAGTATAATATTCATCTAAGAATTTAGCAGCATCATCTCTAGAATATCCATAAGTTAATTGAGTTAAGTCATTAGTACCAAAACTAAAGAATTCAGCTTCTTTGGCAATTTCATCAGCTATTAAAGCTGCTCTTGGTACTTCTATCATTGTTCCAACACTATATTTTAAATCTATACCAGAATTTCTAATAATTTCATCAGCTTTTTTGGTAATAATATTTTTGACATAGTTCATTTCTTCTATAGTACCAATTAAAGGTATCATTATTTCTGGTATTACTCTTTTTCCTTCTTTGGCTACATTAATAGCTGCTTCAATAATGGCTCTAGTTTGCATTTTTCCTATTTCTGGGTAAGTAACATCTAATCTACATCCACGGTGCCCCATCATAGGATTTAATTCTTTTAGTGATATTATTCTGTTTTTTAATGCTTCAGAAGATATATTTAAACTTTCAGCAAGTTTAGATATTTCAGTATCTTTATTCGGTAGAAATTCATGAAGCGGTGGGTCTAATAACCGTATTGTCACAGTATACCCTTCCATTGCTCTAAACAAGTCTTCAAAATCATTTCTTTGATATGGTAATATTCTTTCTAGAGCTTCTTTTCTAGTATCTTCATCTTCTGCTGTAATCATTCTTCTGAAATTGAAAATTCTTTCTTCGTCAAAGAACATATGCTCAGTACGACAAAGTCCGATACCCTCAGCCCCAAATTCACGAGCTTTACTAGCATCTTTATAAGTATCAGCATTGGTTCTTACTTCTAATTTTCTAGTTGCATCTGCCCATTCCATAACAGTTTCAAAATCTCCTGATATGGTTGGTTCAACAGTTTTTATTTGTTCTCCATAAATACATCCAGTAGAGCCATTTAAACTTATATAATCACCTTCATGGTAAGTACTTCCGTTTCTAGTCATTAAGGTTTTATTCATCTCATCAATTATAATTTCACCACAACCTACTATACAACAAGTACCCATACCACGTGCTACAACAGCTGCATGAGAAGTCATTCCACCACGTACTGTTAGAATTCCTTGAGCTAAATGCATACCTTCAATATCTTCTGGTGATGTTTCTAAGCGTACTAGAATTAAATTCTTTTCTCCTGCATTGTATTTTTCAATAACTTCATTAGCAGTAAAACATAACTTTCCTGTTGCAGCACCTGGAGAAGCTGGAAGCCCTGTAGCAATTACATTTGCATTTTTTAAACTTTCAGTATCAAAAGTAGGGTGTAGAAGTTGATCTAGTTGAGTAGGTTCAATTCTTAAAAGTGCTTCTTCCTTAGTGATTAATTTTTCCTTATACATGTCAACAGCTATTTTTAAGGCAGCCTGAGCTGTTCTTTTACCATTTCTTGTTTGTAACATGAATAGTTTGCCGTCTTCAATAGTAAATTCCATATCCTGCATATCATGATAATGTTGCTCTAGTAGTTTACATATTCTTTTAAATTCTTCATAACATCTTGGCATAATTTGTTGAAGGGTATTTATTGATTGTGGAGTTCTAATACCAGCTACTACATCTTCACCTTGAGCATTCATTAAATATTCTCCATATAATCTATTTTCACCAGTAGCAGGATTTCTAGTAAAAGCTACTCCAGTACCTGAATTTTGACCTTTGTTACCATAAACCATTTCTTGAATATTGACAGCTGTACCCCATTCGTTTGGAATATTATTTAATTTTCTATAAGTAATAGCTCTTTTGTTATTCCAACTTCTAAAGACTGCTTTTATAGCTTCGATCAATTGTTCATTTGGATCTTGTGGAAACTCTGTTCCTGTGTATTCTAAATAAGATTTCTTATAAATGTCAATTACCTCTATTAAATCTTCTGTTGTTAATTCTGTATCTAATTTAATATTTTTCTCTATTTTGATTTGATCAAATCGCTTTTCAAAAGCTTCTTTTGGTAATTCCATAACGACATCAGCATACATTTGGATAAAACGACGATAGGAATCATATACAAATCTAGGATTATTAGTTATTTCACTAAAACTCTTAGCGACAACGTCATTCATTCCTAAATTTAAAATAGTATCCATCATTCCTGGCATACTTTCTCTTGCTCCACTACGTACAGATACTAATAATGGATTAGTAGTATCACCCATTTTTTTCTGAGTTATAGTTTCCAATTCTTTTATTTTAGTTGCAACTTCTGCTATGATTTGACCATTTAAAACTCCGTTATCTTCATAATATTTACAACAAGCTTCTGTTGTTACTGTAAAACCTTTAGGTACAGGTAAACCGATATTGGTCATTTCTGCTAAATTTGCACCTTTACCCCCTAAAATGTTTTTCATATTTTTATTACCTTCTGTGAACGAATATACGTATTTCATTTTATATGCCTCCTTATTCTCTTATATTTTAGTATATCAGTACTAAAGGAGATAAACAAGGAGTTTTTTGCTGTTTTTTCATATTTTTATTTTTTTGACATTAATTAAAAATCTTTTTTTATTATATCTACTTTTCTATGTTTAGAGATTTAAATTGACCATAAATAAATATTTTGATACTGAGTTTATATATTTATGAAAACATTTACAGTAAAAAATGTTTTAGGCATTAACATAATTTATTTATATAAAAAATATTCAATAATTTATTATTTTAGTAATGTTAATCACGTTTTAAATTATTAAAAACTAAAAGAGAACCATCTCTAGTTCTCTTATGTTTATTAGCATTTCAATAATATTTTCTTGGGAACGTTTTATAAACAGTGGAAAAAGTTTTTGTATTATTTCTTTGTTTTTTATTTCTATAATTGATTGATTTTCTAAATTTTCAATACAGATTTTAATATCTTTATGAGTTGCTTATTTCAATAAATCTTCTAATTCCTCTTTTGTTAAATAACCAGTATTTGTATTTACACATTTACCATCTTTATAAATCATGATAGTAGGAATAGAAATAATTCTATATTCTTTAGCTAAATTTTGAAACTTATCTGTATCAACTTTTAGTATTTTGACATCGTTACTTCTAGTTTCTAATTTTTCTAATTCTTTTCCTAGTAGTTGGCATGGACCACACCAATCAGCGTAAAAATCAACTAAAACTGTTCCTGAGTTTATTAAACTTTTAAATTCATTTTCATTTTTTAAATATTTCATAATATCCCCTTTCAATATTTATAAACTTCTATTTATATTTATTTATGATATTTTCAATTCCATTTATACCTTTTAATTTATCTAATACTACTAATTGTTCTACTACTTTAGGACTTACTACCTTATATTTTAGCATAGCATCTACTGTTTTAAGATTAGCTTCATTAGTTGTTAGTTCGCCTTTTCCTAATTGATCGCCCAATTCATAGACTTCTATAATAGATTTTGTTATATTACTAGTCATATTTGACATAATTGGTGTTTTTTCGATAATACCTCTAGTTAATTTGCTTTGGTTAAATAGTTCATTATCTTTTAAAGGAATCATCAAAACCATAATAATTATAAATATTATAATATATCCTTTTATAAAGGATATGATTGCTCCTGCTATTTTTGAGGGGATAACAAGAACAATAGTTAAATTAAGCATTTTTTGTAATACTCCAGATAGATGTAAAACAAATATATAAACACTATATAGTAAACTATATATTATTAGAAAGGCTATCAGTTGATAAAGGAGAATATTAATAGCTATTACACCTTTTAGACTGCCCCCAAATTGGAAAAATGGTAAAAACTTGCAAAGAAAATTACCGATAGTTCCTTTTAAGGAAAAAGCTATTATAAACATAACTATTATTCCAGTGAAAGCAACACCTTCCTTTATAATACCCTTTTTAAAACCTACAAGAGCAAACATTATTAAAATTAGTATTAAACAAATGTCAATTATATTCATATTTCACCTCTTTGTATTAGATATTTGGATAAGTATTATTTTTTCTTGTTGCTATATTTTTTGGTATGATTATATTTAGTTATTAATTTTATCCTATTTTAATTATAAACTATTTTAATTAATTATGCTATAATATTTTTATGAGGTGATGTCAATGAACGTTGTTATTAAAGTAAATGATGAAATAAAAGAAAAAATGATTGAATATTATAAAGATAAGCGTCGTGATAAAGTAATTCCTTATGTTGTTTTCCAAGCCCAAGAAGAGGATACTGTTATTACTATGTATGAGTCTGGTAAAGTAATGTTTCAAGGTGTTAGCGCTGATGTTGATGCTGCTATGTGGGGAGTGGCATTGGATAATACTAAAGAAAAAAAAGAAGAAGAGAAGAAAAAAAATCTTTTATATTATAATTGTAATGCTGTTGGTTCAGATGAAGTTGGTACAGGAGATTATTTTGGTCCTATTGTAGTTACAGCTACTTATGTTAATAAAGAAGATATTTCATTTCTTGAAGAACTTGGCGTGGGCGATTCTAAAAAAATTGATGATAAAAAAATATTGAAAATCGCTCCTGTTATTGCTAAAAAAATAAAATATCGTAGTATTATTCTTACTAATTCTGAATATAATGAAAAATATACAAAGGATACAAATATGAATAAAATTAAAGCTATTTTACATAATAAAGTTTTGTATCAACTAATGCAAGAGGAAAATCCTGATGTTGATTATATAATTGTTGATGAGTTTGCTAGAGAGGCTAGATATTATGATTATATTAAAGAAGCAGGAGATATTCAAAGAAATATTACTTTTATGACTAAGGCTGAGGATAAAAATTTGGCTGTAGCTTGTGGTTCTATAATAAGTAGATATTTATTTTTAAAAGAATTTGATGAAATTTGTGATCAGGTCCATTTACCTCTTCCTAAAGGTGCAGGTAGTGAAGTTGATAAGGTTGGAGAAGAACTTGTTGATACTTATGGTGAAGAAAAATTAAGGGAAGTTGCTAAATTAAACTTTCGTAATACAGAACGTATATTACATACGATGATTTATTAAAAGGTATTGAGATTAAATCAATACTTTCTTCATAAATGAAAGAGATTTTAATATTCATATAAATAAGTTTGATATATTTATTGAGTAGAAATTGATAGAAAAAGAAGATTTTGAATCAAAATTTAACACTATAAGTAATAATTTAAATATAAAAAAGTGTTATGAGTGTGTAAAAATTTCTGTGTAAATGACAATTTTTCACGATAGAAGCAAGAAAATATTTTGCTTCTTTTATTATCTAAATAATAACATATATTTTAAATTGTCAAAGAACTTAAATTCTGCCATCAAACATTATTGATAGTTCTGATAATATTTGACCCCAATTTTGATAAGGAGCAGTCCATTTTTTGTAATGTTTTTTGTTGATAAATATAGGTATTTTAGTAAGGTCATATCTGTTGGAAAAACAAATTTTATTTTTGTATATTTTCTAAATTGTCTATTCAAAGATTCAATAGTATTAGTAGTATACATAATCCTTCGTATTAGCTCTAAAATTGGAAAAATGGACATATAGCATCCCAATTTTCTTCCCAAGTTTTAAATGCACTAATATATTTATCTTTCCATTTTTCCTTTACCTTCTGTAATTCTTCATAACCATGTATCTCATTTTTAGAAGTGTATATTTTCTTTATTATCAAATTCTGCATTCATCATTTCCTGTAGAGCTTCTTTAAACATATCCTTTAAAGCACTTGATAAGTCTTGAGCAGTATTTAATTCATAATTTTCTTGTAATAACCTTAATATTTCTTTTTCATTATTATTTTTTCTTTCATAATAAAAATCTCTCCATTTCTTTTATTTTATTATGGAAAGATTTTTTATTTACACAGATTTATTTACAGACTCTAGGATTTATTTATTTTAATGTTTTTTATCTAAACGAATAAAATTTTAACTTTAAATATATTTTATTGCTGTATAATTAATAAGCTAATTAAATCTTTTTATAGGTTTTAGGTCTCATAGGTGACATAGCGTATTCTCTTCCTTTTTCTTTTAATTCCTTTTCAACCCAAGCAAAGTAATCAATTAAAGTTCCACCTACTCTTTCAAGATTATAAGTATCTTCTTCTGTTTTTAATCCTAATTCAACAGTTCTAGGCCAGGTTTTTTCTTGAGAAAGAGGTGTTTCTTTTGCTGTACCAATATTAATAAAATCGTTATAAGCAATATTATCATCAGTAAAATCATAGCCTAGTTTATTGAACTCTGTGGCACTAAGACAACCACCAAAGTTCATATGGTTGTGAAGATTATTTGTTTCTAGTCTCTTAGATAATTCTTTTGATATTCCTGTAAGTCCCATAAAACTATAAGAGCTAGTTTTTTCATTGATGCTTGCTGAATCGTTATTTACAACTCCACCATACACTAACGAATACAGAGCATGAATATTATTGTTATAAATATAGTTCTGTATTTCTTTATCATTATATTTTCTATTTACCGATAACATTGATGCTACTTTTATTATATGATTTTCTACAGGTAAGTAATCGATTATGCCATTTAATCCATAACAATCATGTAAATACATAATTAGGGCATCTAAATAGGATGAGTTTATTGAATTTTTAGATACTGTTGAATATGCCTCAAACATATCGTTATTATTTGGTTCTAGAATTGTTGCTGTTAAGAGAATGGGACTATTCCCATTTAAGACTAATCTTTTAGTGCTATCATCTGAGTATAACTCTAAACATTTGTTTTTTGCTTGATAAAGCTCTAAACTAGTTATTTTTTTCATAAGTTTCCTCCTAGGTTAAATATTATTTTATATATAACCTCTTTATTACATACTATATTTTTATTATTTTTTGATAATTACGGCTGTATCTTTAGTGATATTTTCAAATAAAGTTTTGGCATCATTATATTTCATATTGACGCAACCATGACTACCATCATAAACATATCTAGCATTATTAAATTCTGAGTCTGCTCTCCAAGTAGCATCATGAAACCCTATAGAATTATCAATAAAAGGCATCCAATACTCAACATAGGCATTATAAGTACTACCATTATCATTTGAACCTTTTAATGTGGTTCCTCTTTGAATGTTTGCTACTGGTAGGACATAGGCACCTATAGGCGTATCATGATTATTTTGCATACCAGTAACTACATTTGTTTCTAATATCATTTTACCATCTTTATAAAAATACATAATTTGGTCACTGATATCTACTATAATTAAATCTCTAGTTAATAAGTCTTTTTTTATATATCCTTTTGTTTTACCATCTACATTAATATAATACCAGTCACCTTTTTTAGATAGGATTTTTACTTTTTTTCCTACTTTTACTTGAGTAATACTTTTAGAATTAATTGAAGCTTTTTTTCTTACATTTACAAGATCACCCACTACTACTGCTTGATTCTTTTTCAAACTCTTTATAGTTTGTGTTTTTATAGTTGTTGTAGTTGTATTTAACTTATTACAAGTAACTGGACCAACTATTCCATCTACTGTTAAATTATACTTAGCCTGAAAATTTTCTACACACTTTTTAGTTAAAGGCCCAAAGACACTGTCTTCTGCTAGGGAACAACTCATGTTATTATTTAACATTTGTTGTAAAGTAAGAACATCTTCTCCAGTAGAACCACTTTTTAAATACTCATTACAGTCTAGGGTAGCTGCTGATACGTCTATTGAACTAAATAGTATTAAACATATTATTAGCATAGTTAATTCTTTTATTTTTTTCATATTTTTTCTCCTTTTTCTCTTTATTAAAAGATTTTATTATAATATAATTCTTTTTGCTTTTCTTTTATTTTAACGTGATTTTTTATTTTGTCAAGTAATAGTATTTTTGAGTTTAGGTATTTTTTACTAGAATTTAATTCTAAATAATAAACATCAATAAAAATTATTAAAAGTATATTATTTATTATATATACCGATTTTAGATTGATATTTCAATAGATTCATAAAATTTTAATTAAACTCAAAATAATATTTAGTTTTATTATACCTTAAAGGCATTTCTCTTTTAACTAAACTTATAAATAAAAAGAAGACTTTCATCTCCTAATCAGGTTCTATAATAAATAGTGTTGGTGAGTAAAATCACTTGACACTATTTTTAGT
>CAOJZZ010000054.1 GCA_948466315.1 uncultured Mycoplasmatota bacterium
GGTGCTTGAATGCTTGCTGTAGGATATTCGCTTATTAAGTCAATTCCTGATATATTGTTCTTTTTTATATACGTAGCATATAAACTTGTTAGTTTATCTAATTCACTGACACTTTTTGTTGAACCACTTTCTATATCTCCACTAGATAATTCTGAATATTCTTTTATTGTTAAGTTTTTATATTCTTTTGTTTGTGATAAAAATTCTTTAAAATCAGTTGTAAATTCATAGGTAATATTATTAGAGTTTTGATTATAATAAACATCTATAATTTTATATGCTTTGAATGTATCTTCTATTTCTTTCCCATTATCATAATAATATCCTATCAAATTAACTTTTATTGTACCTTGATTAGTTACTAATTTACTATTAGAATCAGTTGTACCTATAATGTTATCATCTACTGTTATATCTAGGGCATTAACATCCAATATTTTTATACAAGTAATAATAAGTATTAATACTAATAAATTTATTATTTTTTTTAAACTTCTCATTTTCATAATAATTTACTCCTTTTGATAAATACTAATTATTTATAGTATTTACTTTTATTAAAAAATTACTCTTTATTTATATTTTAGATTTTTAGGTATTTAACTGCTAGTTTAATCACAAAGGTGATTACTTTATGAAGATAAAAATCCTCATATTTTGTTACTTTACTACATCAAATATACTATAATTTTTTCTCTTTATCAATAAATTTGGACAAGTTTAATATAGATTATCTTATTAAATAGATATATTTTTATAAATATTAATTTATTAATTAGTCAAAACTTAGTCGTCGCCATATGAAATATAAATATAGTAAATGAAAATAGTTTAATATTTTTATTAAGAAAATAATTATATTTATAAATCCAGTCAAAAATTTAGTCATATCTTTTTAAACCTTATATTTCATAAGAAAAAGTAAAGTTTATCATAAAGTAATCACCTTTATGGCAACAATCCACCTTAAAAATAGACAAAATAGATTTTAGAGTAAACATAAAAAAATCCATAAAAGTAATATGGAAATTTTTAATTTTAATATATATAAGTAAGAGTTTTACAATATTTTAATCTTCTATTTTACTAGAATAGAAATAATAGTCTCCATTATAGTTTTTCTTAAATGTATAAATAATAGTACTAGCTAATTTATCGTAATCAGTAGGAGTAATTGGTTTTTGTTCAAGAGATGCTTTATTAATAGATAATTTTTGTTCTATTAGCATGGTTCTATCATAGTCTTTATAAATTTCACAATTATAATTATCAATTGGTTGACCTGCTGCATCTTTAGAGACAGTATGTTTTGTATAAATGATTTTTTCTTTTATTTCTATTGAGCTATCACTTTTTATTGAAGCACTTTCTAAAGTAGCATAATATGGTTTAATTACTTGGGTATTTTCTATATTTTGATTATTACTATCAAAAGTAATAGTATAGCCTGCTCTTTCTAGATCATAAGTTAGGTTACCAGTATTATTTCCATCTATTTCAAAATTAAAAGTAATAGGGATTGAACCATTTTTAGAATAAGTTACTTGTTCTCCAAAATACTTTTTCATATATTTTTTTATTAAGCCATTAGAAATAGTATATACTTTTTTACCATTGTCAGTTTTACCTGTATCTTTAAAATCTTCTTTTTTAGCATATTTTAAAGCATAATAAAATTTTTCATAATTAGTAAAGTTTTCTAGTTTTACACTTGGCTCTTGGATATATTTTTCATATCTTTGACCCCGCATTCCATAAGTAACTTCAGCATATAAACCCACTACTCTATCATCTTCGATATCTATATTTTGTCCAATTACTGGGGTTTCTTTTTTTTCTTTCTTACCAAAGAATGCATTACTAATAAAAAATACTGATACACCTACAATAATAGATATTACTACTATGATAATCATTTTTAATTTATAATTAGCTTGCCCCACTTTAGCTTGACTTTCTTCAGATAAAGATTCATTAAATTTAAATTCATCCATAAAAACACCTCATATCCTAATTCTATTATTATTTTAACATACTTATAATACTTTTAAAATGAATATTTTTTTATTATTTACATCATTATTTGTTATATAGATTTTATTTTATAATCCAAATAGTTTAATAAATTTTATCTTTTATTTCGTATAGCTAAATCATTTATGATAGTTATATTATTCCCTTTATTATTACTATAATGATTATAATATAAAATTAGTCAAAATGACAATATATTTATATAATTACTTTAATATATGTAGTTCTAAATTTATAAAACTAGTCAAAATAATATATTATTTATTAATATATAGTTAATTTAGATAAAAATATATATTGTGGTATTTTAGTCATGTGAATAGTCAGAATTTTTTTATTATTACTTTTTCGATTTAAGTTATTAAAAGTCATAAAGGATTTAGCTTTTTGATAATTATTTTCCCTACGATGTGGAAAAGGATGATAAATATGAAAAGTAATAATGAAGTAGTTATTAAAAGAAGAATGAGATTACAGATTTTAAATCTTTTATTAGTATCACTAGTTTTTGTATTTAGTATTTTAATTAGTATTGGATATTCTGCTATTAATGCTAGTTTAATGGTATCAGGAGATTTAGATTATGAGGCTAGAACTTTGTATAGAATAATAGCAAGTTCATCAAAAGGTTTAGATACTAATATGGATTTTAAAGTTATTCCAACAGAGACAACCTCAGGAGTATATGAAATAGATAGTACCAGGAATGATACTAATCCTGTTTATTATTATAGAGGTATAGTAAGTAATAATAATGTATCATTTGCAGGTTTTTGTTGGAAGATAGTTCGAACTACCTCCACTGGTGGAGTAAAGTTAATTTATAATGGAGTACCAGCAAGTAATGGAAGTTGCAACAATACTGGAGAGGCATCAGCGATAGGAGCAAGTCTTTTTAATGAGTTTCAAGATTCAGAGCATTATGTATATGATGATATAAAATATGTAGGTTATACTTATGATACTAATACAGATTCTACAATAAAGAAATATATAGATGATTGGTATTCTAAGAATATGATAAATTATACAAAAATGCTAGAAGATACAGAATGGTGTCAAGATCGAAGCATATATGATTACAAATATGAGATAACTCTATACTACAGTGCGTATGAACGAAATCATATTTCCTATAAACCAAGTATAATATGTCCAAATGTTAGTGATAAATATACAGTAAGTAGTAGCAAAGGAAACGGATTGTTAAAATATCCAGTAGCGTTACTTACAGCAGATGAAGTAACTTTAGCAGGAATTAATGATTTTGATATAGCAGAAAATAACTACCTTAATATTGGAAATAATTGGTGGACTTTGTCACCACACAATGCCTTAACAGGAAATTTTTATAATATTTTTTGGTTTTTTATCTCTAGTAATAGTTTTTTGAATATTCACAGTGGTGGTTTTTTTGATATATATGTTAGACCAGCAGTCTCATTAGCTCCTAAAACCATAATATCTGAAGGAGATGGTACTTTCTCTAATCCATATAAAATTGTTACGAATTGACACTTCTTAGTATACTTATATATCAATGACTTTTTATAGTAAAAATTTTGAGCAACATATTCATACTATTAGTTTTCTAAAAACAAAGTTACTATATTTATTATTACAATTTTTGTTTTTTTTATGTAATAAAAATTAATATTTTACTTATTAAGTTTATTAATTTTAAAAGATAATAGCAAAAATAAAAAAATTATTAACCAAAATTAGGATAATAATTTTTTATTCTATGGATAAATAAACTTAACATTGATATTAGTATAAAGCTTTTAATAATTATTTATTAGGCATCATCTTTATAATTGCCTTATTATTAAAGTCTATTTTTTTGACTATTTTATTTATTTCTTCTAATTTTAAATTACGAATAATAGATATTTTATCAGGAATTACTTTTTCATATTTTAAATAATCGTCATAAATATTTCTTACTGTTGAATCGATATAGTCAATCATACGAACTTCATTAGCTATCCAGACTTTTTTCATTCTAGTAAAGGCATCTTCTTTAATCACTATGTTATTTAGTTCTGTTTCAATTTCTTCTAGTAATTCTTCGGGATTATTAGTCGAAGTCATAATATAAAATACTCTATAATCTTCAAACGTTTCCCATTCTGTATAAAAGCTATTTAATAACTTTCTATTACGAATACGTTCTCTAAATTCTGATGCTGATCCAAAGCAAATAGTTGTAATCATCATTAGGTATAAATCAATTTCTAATTTATCATATAAACCTATATCTTTTATAGGTACTTTTATTCCTACTGCTAATTTAGGAACATTTACTGAGGCCTTGATAATTTCTTCTTTGCATTTTACGGTTTTAGGCTCTTTATAATTTTTGATTTTGGGGAGTTTTTTACTTTCTTTAGCATCTAGAAAATTATGAATAATTTTGCTAGCATCTTCTTTATTAAAATTTCCAGCTATTAATAAAAACATATTATTAGGAACATAAAAGTTATTATAACAGGTATATAAGTCTTCTTTAGTTATTTTATTAATCTCTTCTATACTTCCTCCTATATCAATCCTTCTAGGACTAACATGATAGATATTTTTACGAAGTTTCATTTCCAAACTATACTCTGGAATATCATCATACATTTTTAATTCCTCAGCAATGATACCTTTTTCTTTTTCTACATTTTCATCTGTATAGTAAGGAGAATTAACAAATTTTAATAAATACTGTAAATTTTCTTCAAATTTTTTTGTTCCATAACAAATATATTGAGTGTTATTAAAAGAAGTTGAGGCATTTGAGCCAGTACCACTTTCAGAAAAGTAACTGAAGGGATCTGTACCATCTTCTTGAGCAAACATTTTATGTTCTAGAAAATGAGCTATCCCATCAGGTACCTTTTTTTCTTCTTTACTATCATGTGGTACGAAAATTGTTGTGTCTGAACCAAATTTGGTAGCATAACTTATATAATAATTTTTCTTATTAGAATATGGTACATATATAACTTCTAAATCATTACTTAGTTTTTCAGTATAGACACTAAGGTCTAAACCTTCTAATTTAATTTCTTTCATCTTTTATCCCTTCTAGACAAAATACTGTGTCTATTTTTATCTTTTTAGCTACCTTAATAATTTCATTTTTTGTAACATTTTTCATTTTTTCTCTTTTTACTTCTATAGAATCTGTACCAAGTAATTCCATCATTAAATAGTGTTCTATTATTCTTGATTGACTCTCTTCTAACTCTTCCATAGCTGTTTCATAGTATTCTTTAGCAATACTTAAGTCTTCTTCAGTAAATTTTCCATGACGAATACTTGCTAGTTCTTTTTCGATTAAATCAAGAGTTTTCTTGTAATTATCTTTATCTATTCCAGCTTGAATAATTAAGATATGGTCTAATTTATTAGGAACAGAATAGATACTATAACATAAGGAATTTTTTTCTCTTACTTCTTTAAATAATTTACTATCTGAACCGCCACCTAAAATAATATTATATAAGGTAAGCGGATAATTTCTTTCATAATCAGATAGTTGATGACATCTACAAGCAATAGCTAAATTTGATTGAGTAGTATCTATTGTTTCTTTATCCAATAATTTTCTACTTCTAAATGGTTTATCTTCTAAAAGATATGGAAGTTTTTGTTTTTTTAGTACTTTTAGTTTAAAATTATCTTTGAATAAGTTTATTATTTCTTCTTCTATTATTTCACCTATTACAAAGATATCTACTAAATTAGTAGCTATCATTTCTTGATAATATTCATATAAATTTTCTACTGTTATTTGTTCTAAGTCTTCTTTATATCCTAATAATCTATAGGAACAAGGTGCCGTATTATCAAGTGTTTCAAACATTCTAATTAAACTATAGTTACTAGGATCTTCTTTTAAAGAGTCTATAGCACTACGACAACTTGTTTTGACTATATCTAATTTATCAGGATTAAATTTATAATTAGTAACATCAGGATTAAAAATTATTTCACTAAGAAATTTGATAGCTTCTTTTAAATTTCCTGTTTCTGTATATTTATCATTTAAGACAGTTAAAGAAAAATTAGTATTTATATAATTTCCAAGTCTTGTATTAAAGCAAGAAATTTCAGCAGCATATAAATCTTGGGATTTAATAGAAAGATTTTTTTTACTATTATAATTTTTACTAGATTGCATAAACATATCACATAAAACATTACGTTTAGTGATATCTTCTTTTATTATTGGACATCTAAAAACTACGCGAATAGTAATTGTTTTAAATTTATTAGTATTTATTAAATGTAGTTGATAAGAACTTAAATCTTTCTTAGTATATAGCATTTTCTCACCCCATTATATGTTAGTATATGTTATTTTTTTTATTTTATTATAGTAATGAATCTAAAGTTAGTTTAATCATGTCATTTAGCGATTTTTCTCTTTCTTCGCTAGTTAAACCTCTTTTTTGGTATTTAGAGTCGACAACAGTTAATAAACAAGTTGCTTCTTTATTAAGTTTTTTGGCTAAGTAGAATAGACAAAAAGCTTCCATTTCACTGGCTAAAAAGTTTTCATTTGGGAAATTACTAATGAATTTTTCTTCATCAACGTAAGGATCAAAAACATCACTAGTAATAATTTTACCACATTTTAAAGAGATCTTATTTTTTAAAGCTTGATCTTTTATTTTTTCGTTTAATGAGTTTGTTGATTGATACTCATTTTCGGTGTCTTTATCAAAAAGTAAGGGAAAAGTACTTAGGGAATATGATGAGGTTGCTAGAATTATGTCTAGTAAGTTAATATCTTTATTCATAGTACCACAGGTTCCTATACGAATAATTTTTTTGA
Organism: uncultured Mycoplasmatota bacterium; assembly: GCA_948466315.1. Classification (GTDB taxonomy): domain Bacteria; phylum Bacillota_I; class Bacilli_A; order RF39; family UBA660; genus CAOJZZ01. The sequence continues at coordinate 6,866 of CAOJZZ010000054.1, forward strand.
CATCATAGTATTTATATAATTCATAAGCATAGATACCAATACTTGGAATTCCCATTCCAGAGGAAGCTATTGTTACTTTCTTATTTTTATAATACCCAGTATAGAAAAACATATTCCTTACTTTATTAACTATTTTATAATTTTCTAAAAAATTTTCAGCAATGTATTTAGCTCTTAGAGGATCTCCAGGCATTAATACTACCTCAGCTATATCTTCTTTATTACTTTCAATATGAGCAGTCATTTTTAACCTTCTTTCTTAATTTTATTCTTCATTTATTTGGTTTTCGTTATTTAATTGAACTAATACTTCACGTGGTTTAGAACCGTTGGCAGGACCGATAATGCCTCGCTCTTCTAAGATATCAATAATTCTGGCTGCACGGTTATAACCTAATTTGAATTTTCTTTGGATGAGTGAAGCACTAGCTTTTTGTGTACTTATAACAAATTCTACTATTTCATTGTATAATGGATCTTCGTCATCACCCATATCCCCAAGAGATTCCTTTCCTACTCCAGAGTTAGACTCCTCTGCTGCTTCTAAATTCATTAAAGCATCATCATACTGAGCTTTTTGTTGTTCCACAACGAAATCTATGATTCTTTTTATTTCATCATCTGTAATAAAAGAACCTTGAATACGGATTGGTGAATTGATACCAATTGGTAGGAAAAGCATATCTCCTTTTCCAAGAAGTTTTTCTGCCCCTGTTTGATCTAGTATTGTTCTAGAATCTATTCCTGATCCTACAGAAAAGGCAATACGAGATGGGATATTGGCTTTGATTAGACCAGTAATTACTTCGGTTGATGGTCTTTGAGTCGCTACTATAAGATGAATGCCCGCTGCTCTTGCTTTTTGAGTAATTCTTAAAATGGAATCTTCTACTTCTTTAGCAGCAACCATCATCAAATCAGCTAACTCATCAATAATTACTACGATATATGGTAATTTCATTTTCTGTTCTTCTTCAGATTTATGCTCCTTATTCCATTTTTCTATATAAGCATTATAAGTTTCAATACTTTTAGTTTTGGTGTCACTAAAGATAGAATATCTTCTTTCCATTTCATCGACCATTTTAGCTAAAGCAACTGCAGCTTTTTTGGGTTCTGTAACTACAGGGCACATAAGATGAGGAATTCCATTATAAACAGATAATTCTACTACTTTAGGATCAACCATTACTAATTTTACTTCATCTGGTCTAGCTCTCATTAAAATTGAACAAATAATGCCATTAACACAGACAGATTTACCTGATCCTGTTGTACCTGCTACTAACATGTGAGGCATTTTATTAACTTCACAAACACCAATATCTCCCATGATACTTTTACCAAGAGGTACCATTAATTTTTTCTCTTTGGCATTAAGCATTAATTTACTACTGATTATTTCATAAAAACTAACAGGTGTTGCTACTTCATTAGCAAATTCGATACCAACGGTGTTTTTACCTGGAATTGGTGCTTCAATTCTAACATCTTTTTTAGCTAAGGCTAAAGCAATTTCTCTATTTATAGAAGTTATTTTATTTACTCTTGTACCACTAGCTATTTCTAATTCATATTGTGCAACAGTAGGTCCAATATGAACCTCTACTACTTTACCAATTATTTTAAAGTCTTTAAGTACTTTTTCTAAAACTTCGATATTTTTCTCAACAACTGCTCCATCAGTCTCATTTTGTTTTTTCTTAGGTTTATCTAATAATGTAAGTGGTGGTAATTGATAACTTTTGTTAATTGAAGGTGGTTTTTCACTTTTTTCCTTTTCAGCCTCTGATGCTTGCTGTTCTTCTGGTTGAGTTACTTTTGTTAAATCTTCGATACTAGTAATTTTAATTTTTTTATCTTCCTCTTCTTCTTCATCTTCATTACCATCGCTGATAATAACTTTTGACTTTTTAGGAACAGTATTCTTTTCATCTGATTTATTAGCTCTTTTTTCTTTACTACTTTGAACTTTTTCCTTAAGAAAATCAATTATTGAAAATCCTGTAAACATTAATACTCCAACTATCATTAAAACCCAAGAGACAATTTGCATTCCTTTATAAGAAAATAACATTGTAAAAATAATGGCAAATATACAACCAACTAAACCTCCACCTACAGCAAACCAGTCTTCTAAAGTACCATGGTGCATAATTTCATTGAAACCACCTACTAATTGATTGATAGTTTCTTTAAAGATTAACATAGTATTTGAGTCATTTGTTACTACAAATTTTTGATGCATTAATATTAAAAAACCTAAAACAAAGATATAAACTCCGGTTAATTTAGTTGTAAAAAAGTCTGGCCAGGCTCTTTTAATTAATAAATAAAAGCCTATAATAAATAAGACTACTAAAAAGACCATATACAAAGAACCTACTATAAAAAGAGAAAAAGAAGCAATTAACCTTCCTACTGGGCCATATTTTCCTAGGCCTAAGATAGCTGCTAAAACTAGTAAAATACCATAAAGTTCTGCACTATAATCAAAACTTTTTTTCGCTGTCTTTTTTTTCTTTTTCTTTGCCATATTACTACTTCCTATCTATTTATATTCTTTATCAATGTAATTTAATTATACTAAGTTAAAAGAAGTTTGTAAATATTTATAAAACTATATTTTTATTAATTATAAATACAAAAATATCTAAGATATAATTAATAATCTCAGATAAATTATAAAGATAAGTAATTATATTAAATATTAAGAAGAATTATTGGATAGTTAAAAATAAGTTATCCATTAATAAGTTCATTTACAGTAACTGAAGGTATTCCAAAAAATGGTATTCTAATTTTTTCTTGTCCTATAACTAATTTACTATTTACATAGAAATCATCTTCTTTTTTATTAAAGTCTCCTTTAGTTTTATAATAGATATTTCCATCATTTTTGATAACTCTAGTTATTCGATGTACTATTATTTTACCTTCTCCTGCAAAAGCGATTATATCTTTCACTTTATATTCTTTTTTTCTTTTATCTATAATAATAGCATCTCCTTTATTAATAGTACCAGTCATAGAACCAGAGGCTATAGCTAAAAGTTTATATCTACCAAAACCAAATACTAGGTAGGCAAGTAGTATTACAATAATTATTATAATTATAGTAGTTATTTTTTGTCTTTTATTATATTTATAAATAGGCATGATTTTTTTGAACTTACTTATCATGTTATAAAACCTCCATCATTCTTACTAAGACTCTCACCCATATTACATACATTAATTTGATATGATATCCAATTTTAATTTAATATATATACTAATAAGTTAAACTATTATTCTCCACGAAAGGGTTTTCGTGGGGTTAAAGCAAAGCCCATAAGTGTGGGACTAGACTACTCAACCTCCTACAATTTGATATGGATTATAGTAACTACCATTTCCACTAGATACCTTAGTCCCAAGCTTCAAAGATAACGCCGGCCGGACGCCATACGAAATATTCACGCCGCTGATGTTCAGGTAACCACTGCCGCCCACGTCGAACCCGTAAGCATCGTTGACGTCGCTGAAGGCGCCAGGCGACATAGCCCACCACTTATTTCTAATATTAAGGTAGTTATTTGCTCCTGACTCAAAATTATTAATTCCTGCTAAAGCTAATTCATCTGCTGTAAGTAACGCTACTGGATATTTTAACAATCCGTTTCCTTTACTACTACTTACTGTATATTTATCACTTTCATTGGGACAGTTTATACTTGGTTTTATTTGATATAATAAGTTCATTAATCTTCCATATGCTCCATAATCTATTCCATTATCAGTACTTGATACACTTCGATCATTACACCACTCTGTATCTTCTAACATCCCTGTATAACTTGTCATATTCTTAGAATACCAATCATCTATATATTTCTTTATTCTAGAATCTGTATTTGTATCATATGTATAGCCTACATATTCAGCATTATTATACCTAATATTAAATGCACTTGTTCCTATCTGACTAGCTGTTCCTGTATTGTTACAGCTATTATTACTAGGGGTACCATTATAAATAAGTTTTATTCCACCAGTATCTGTTGTTCTTACTATCTTCC
>CAOJZZ010000055.1 GCA_948466315.1 uncultured Mycoplasmatota bacterium
AATTTTCAATCTAACTAACTAGATCTACTTCTTACACTTTTATAGTACCAAATTACTATATGTAAACATCTTTATAAAAACAACAATAGAACATATTAAGAAAAAAAACATAAAAACAATTCCTAAGAAGACTGATTGACAATCACCTTTTTTTACATAAACCTTCATATATAACACCTTACTTTTAATATATTATTATACTTTAATAAAATAATTCTATCATGTAAAATTTAAGATGTAAATTACAACAAAAAAATGTAGATGACTCTACATTCCCTATTATTTAACTGAAGCCATTTTATAAATAAAAATTGTCTTATCTGCATTATTTGAAGCATGGCCATTATACTCTTTTGATAACTTAGCTAACTCTTTTACTTGGTTACTATAACCATTAACTTTATTTGTTGTTTTTGTTAAAACGTTAATTCCCTGTTTATTAAGAGTAGAAATACCATTATATAAAGTAGTAGTTCCATCATCCAAAACTTTTACACCATTTACTAATTCTATTGAACCATTATATAGTTTTTCAACTCCAGATTTTACCTGAATAATACCATTACTTAACTGATTAGCTCCATTTTCTACTTGCCATAAAGCTTTATTTAATTCTGTTAATAAGTTTTTAATTTGTAAAGACACCTCAGTTAAAGTCGAAATCATCGTATCAATTGCTCCATTATTAGCATTAAGTAATGTAACAAGCATTATATTAGATTCATATGTTTTTTTAACCGTTACTAAATCCTTTATAGTAGCATCATCAACTCCCTGATTTTTAAAATAAATAACAAGAGCATCTTCTGTTTTAAAATTATTTAATTGATAATTTGTATAAGTATTACTCAAACTACTGTTAACATTTTGCAAATTAGCTAAAGCATTATTATTTTGTCTTTTTAATTCTTCCAAATTAGCAATAGAACCATCTATATTTTTATTATTTAACATCTCTTGAGCTTGATTAAGTGATGTAATAATTTCTTTTAAACCAGCTTCCATTTCACTAGCACCATTTTCTAATTTTAAAAGAGCATCTAATGCCACTTTCAAATTATTAGAAATTTCTATGCTTCCAGCAGCAATTTTTTTACTTCCCTCATCTAATTTTTTAGCTCCACTTTCTACTTTATCCATATTTTCTTGAATTGTATTAATTGATGAAGATAAATTATTAATTTTATCAAAAACTTCAAAATCCTTATCCTCTAATAATTTAGGTGTAGCAACAGTATAAATATTATTTAAAGAAAACCTAGTTGTATCATAAGTAATAGTTATTTTATCTAAACCTTTAAACTCTTCTAAACCTAAATTATCATATAACCCAGGAGAAGCCAAAGCAACAATTATACTTTTACTTCCTGTATTAATTGCTTTACCATTACTAACCTTAATATTACTATTATTCTTACCATCAACAATCACTCCCGTAGTAGTAACAAAAGGAGTATATAATTTTTTTTCTAAAATATAAGAATTATTAGTAAAAGAAAGCTCAATTTTAACCTTACCCTTTTTACCCACTATCTCTTTAACATCATACTCTTTATCATCTAAAAAGTACTTAACAGAAATAGTAATTGGATTATCTTTTTCTATAGTTCCTTGATAAAAAATATCCTTACCTGTTGATTTCCATGTTAACTTACGTTCATTTTTCTCAAAACTCTCATCTCCATTAATATTTAAAATCTCTTTCAATAAAGTATCGTCAATAACCTCTCCCTTAGAAATACCAGTAAGTTGATTATTAACAACTGATTTAGTTGGCTTTCCTGTAGCATCTAAATTACTATAAACAGTCTCAGTCTTTGAAAAAGCAAATACTGAAGTTGGTTGTAATAATAAAGAAGCCATAAAAATCCCACTAATTATTTTCATACTTCTTTTCATATCTTTTTCCTCTCCCTCCTAACAAGCGTATACTTAATAATTATTTTATCACAAACTATCAATAATGATGGCAAAATCAAAATAACTACAAACATACTAATAATTGACCCTCTAGATAATAATTCACAAATAGATCCAATCATATCAATTTTTGTATAAATAGCAACTCCTATTGTCGCTGCAAAAAAACATAGTGCTGAGGTAATAATTGATGGCACTGTATATTTTAATGTCTCTTGTATTGCTAGTTTTTTATTATCAGTTTTTACTCTCTCTTCTAAATATCTAGTAGACATCAAAATAGCATAATCAATAGTCGCCCCCAACTGAATTGTTCCAACAACAATAGATGCTATAAATGGTAAACTTGTATTTGTAAAATAAGAAATTGACATATTTAAAAATATTGCAAACTCAATAGCTATTACTAAAATTATTGGTAAAGAGATTGATTTTAATACAAGTACCATAATAATAAAAATTACAAGTAATGACGAATAATTCACCATTTTAAAATCATGATCAGCTATCGTAACTAAATCTTTCATTAAAGGTCCCTCTCCAGCAATTATACCATCTTTATCATATTTTTTTACTAAATTTGATATTTTTACTACTTGATCATTTAATTCATTAGAAGCTAATTCATAAACTGAATTAGTAATAATTAATTGATATTTATCATTATGTACCATCTTTTTTATATCATCTGGTAACAAAGAAGAAGTATTTTCATCAACTAAAGTCGTTGGTGAAAGAACTAAATCTATTCCCTCTACATTTTTTAAATCATCCACTAAAGATAACACTTTGTCTTTTTTCATATCTTTATCAATAATAATAATTTCTGGTGATATAATATTAAATTTTTTAGCTAAATCAGAATTTGCCACATTAAAAGCTAAATCACTAGGTAAAGCATCATCTAATTTATAATACACCAAATAATTAGAGTTTCCAATAACAGCTGGTATAATTAATATACCAAACCCCACTAATATACCAACAAAATATTTAATTGAAAATTTTTGTAATTTTTCAAAGGTTGGAAATAAGTTTTTATGTTTTAACTTTTCAATCTGTTTATCAAATACTAATAATAAAGCTGGAAATAGTGTTAAAACACAAAGAAGTCCACAAAAAACACCTTTAGCCATAACAATACCAATATCCATACCAAGTGTTAAATCCATCGTACATAATGCTAAAAACCCAGCAAAAGTAGTTAAAGAAGAACCAATAACTGATTTAAATGTTTGAGTAATAGCCTCTGACATAGCCTCTTTATTACTTTTATACTTTTTACTAGCCTTTTCTTGTTCATATTTATGATATAGAAAAATAGAAAAGTCTGTTGTTACCCCTAATTGTAAAATAGCCGTAATAGCTTTAGTAATATAACTAATTTGACCTAAAAAAATATTTGTTCCCATATTATATAAAATAGCAATACCAATATTAGATAGTAATAATACTGGAACTAAATATGAATCTGTCGCAATAGTTAAAATAATAAAACAAAAAACTATTGCTATAAAAACATATAAAAACATCTCTTGACTAGATAAATCCATAGTATCAATAACCATTGAAGTCATACTACTTACTCTTGAAGCATCATCAACTAAACTTCTTAACTCTCTTACAGAATTAATTGTTTTATCCTCAGATATTCCTCCATCAAAAGTAACCATTACAATTGTTTCATTTTTATTATAAAGTTTACTAATAATTTCATCTGGCAACATCTCATAAGGAATTGTTGTATCTATAACATCATTAATACTTACAACTTGGTTAACACCCTTAATAGACTTTATTTTATCTTCTAACAACAATACTTTCTTAATATTTTCGTTATCTACCATAACAAATGCATAAGCTCCCAAGCCAAACTCATCAGTTAAAATATTTTCTCCCTTAATTGTCTCAACATCCTCTGGTAAATAAATTAATATATCATAGTTAATTCTAGTCTTCATATATCCAATAGTTGCTGGAATAAGCAAAAATATACTAAGTAAAACAACAAATAAACTATGATTTGAAATATACTTTGAAATTGTTTTCATACCATCCTCCCTGCAATACATTCTATACAACTAATAATAAAAAATCTCTAACACAAATAATTTTTTGTATATTATCCAACATTTTATAAAAAAATGTACCCCTAATTAACCAACATATGTTGTTTATATTTACAAAAGTTGGTTTTAATTATAATATAAATATAACATTTAAAACATACATAATCTATTTAATAACTAATAAATGAAAGGAATCAAATAAATGCGTAAAAAAGAAGATTTAAGAGTAATTAAAACAAAAAAAAGCCTATATGAAGGCTTATTAACAATGATGGGAACTAAACCATTTGAAGAAATTAAAGTATCTGATATTTGTCAAGTATCACTAACAAACAGATCAACTTTTTATGACCATTTCAGTGACAAATATGAATTACTTTCTTCTTTAATTAATGACTTAGAAAGTAAACTTATTCATAAACTTAAAGAAAACAATAATTTTAAAACAGCTAAAGAATACTATTTAAAAATGATTGAATTACTTTTTGATCATATAAGCGAAAACATTTCGATTTATAGCTCTATTATAAAAATAAATACTAATAGTATTGCTAATGATATGTTTCGTAATACACTAAATAAAGATGTTGAAAAAAACTTAAAAACTAATAAACATTATCACGAAGAAATACCCATCGAAATAATAACAATTTTCTATGTAAGTGCTGTTATTGAAGTATGTCTTTTATATATCAAAGAACCAAGTAAATATAAAAAGGAAGATATTCTTATATATATAGATAAATTATTACCAAATACTATTTATTAAAAACTACCAAAAGTAGTTTTTTAGTATGATTTTTTTATCAATCGTTAACCATTATTTTTTAACTTTGCAATTTTTTCTAATTTATTTTTAATTAATTTTTCATTACCACTATTAGTAGGATAATAATATTTATGACTTTTTATAATATCAGGAAGACACTGCATACTAGTTATTTTTTCTTTGTAATCATGTGCATACTGATATCCTTTACCATATCCAAGTTCAGAATCCAATTTAGTAACTGCATTTCGTAAACAAAAAGGAACCTTTTCACATCTTGTATTACAAGCATCTTGCTTAGCTTCCATATAAGCAGTATACAAAGAATTAGATTTTGGACAAACGCTTAAATAAACTACTACCTGAGCTAAATTAACATTACACTCTGGCATTCCTATATAATGTGCTGCCTGATAAGCTGCATTGGCTTGTACTAATGCATCTGGGTTAGCAAGTCCAACATCTTCTGAGGCAAACCTAATAAGTCTTCTTGCAATATATAATGGTTTTTCTCCTCCCTCTAACATCCTAGCCAAATAATAAAGTGCCGCATCTGGATCACTATTTCTCATTGATTTATGTAAAGCCGAAATCAAATTATAATGTTCTTCCCCATTCTTATCATACAAAAAGGTTTTACTTTGTAATGCTTTTTCTAAATTATCTTCAGTAATTTTTATTCTCATACCATCCCTAGGAGTAATATTAACAACATTTTCTAAAGTATTTAAAGCACTTCTTGCATCCCCATTACTCATAGTAGCAATAATTTTCAAACAATCATCTGAAATATCAACAACTTGATACTCTTCATTCTTATTTATAGCACGCCTTAAAATAAGAAAAAGATCATCCTCAGCTAAACTTTTTAATATATATACTTTAGCTCTAGAAAGTAACGCTTGGTTAACTTCAAAAGAAGGGTTTTCTGTAGTTGCTCCAATAAGTATAATATCTCCATTTTCAACATACGGTAAAAAAGCATCTTGTTGTACTTTATTAAAACGGTGAATTTCATCCACAAAAACTATCGTTCTTTGACCATTATTTTTATTAAACTTAGCTAACGCAATCATTTCCTTTATCTCTTTTACACCCGCTGTAACTGCACTAAGTTCATAAAAACAAGAATTGGTCTGCTTAGCTATAATTTTAGCCAAAGTAGTTTTCCCTGTACCAGGAGGACCCCAAAAAATAATTGATGAAATATAATCTGTTTCAATCATTTTTCTAATAGGTGATAAAGAACCTACTATTTCGTCTTGACCAAAAAATTCATCTAAATTATCAGGTCTCATTTTCTCTGCCAAAGGCTTAAATTCAAAATTATTTTCTTCATCAAACAAACTATTCATAATCTAATCCTCATACAAATTAAATATATAATACATTTGTTCTATTGTCAAGCATATTTCATACATTTTCCAACAAAAAATGTTAAGCTATACCTAACATTTTTCTTATATTAAATAAATTCTAAATCACCATGAGCCTCCACCTGAACCAAAACTACCTGAAGAACTATTACTAGAAGGATATGATGTCATAGCACTACTAGCTGAAGACATTGTGTTATTCATAAATGAATCAAAAGTAACTACACTAAAATTTGTACTACTAACATACCAACTCTAAACTATTAAAACCTGCTAGCGGATAAAATTCAATCGTTTCAATTACAGGATTATCTTTTCCATATTTTCTCCATATACAATATGATATCAAAAAAAAACTAATAATATAACAACAATTAATATAACCTTTAAATCAATATCCCACTCACTACCAATCAAATTAAAATAAAACTCATCATAATCCTCGCTTTTATCTTTACCTAAATTATATAAATAACTAATATTATAATCATTTTTTCCAATCAATTTCTTATTGTTATCACTTATTTTAATTACTTGATAACCATTATTTTTAGATAGAAAATATTTATCACTAACAGAAATATCACTTACTTTAACTCGATTATTTGATGTTGTGCCATCTAATCTTTGAACTTTATTTTTCAAAGGAGTTTTTCTAAAAATACCATGTTTCGAAACTTTAAAATCAACATCTATCTTCTCATTTTTATCCTCCTAAAAATTTATATAAAACATATTATTGATATCCACCATCAACCTTTATAACTACATCATTAATATAATCAGCAGCATCACTAGCTAAAAACACAACCACCTTAGCAATTTCTTTTGGCTCTGCAAAACGACCTTTATATATTCTAGCTTTCTCCTCTTCTATCAAATCTAAAGGCAAATCTTTATTCATGTCTGTATTAACCCAACCAGGAGCAACACAATTTACATTGATATATGGTTTATATTGTAAAGCCAAATTATGAGTAAGATTAATAAGACCAGCCTTAGAGGAATCATAATCTACACTAGTAGGAAAAAAAGAATTTATTCCATTCGTACTAGCAATATTAATTATCTTCCCCCCCCTCTTCAACATATAACGACCACAACACCTACTAACAATAAATGGACCAATTAAATTAGTAGTCAAAGTATCCTTCCAATCTTTTATCGTTCTATCATCAAACTCCTTATCAATAGCAATACCAGCATTATTTACTAATACATCAATTCTTCCATACGTATCAATAATACAATCTACCATCTCTGAAACTTCCTCTTCTTTTGTAACATCAGCCCTTATACATAAGACTGATACACCATACTTCTTTTCTAATTCTTTCTTAACCCGCCCTGCCTCATTATCTGAAACAATATAATTAATAACTATATTATCTCCTAACTTAGCAAATTCCTCTGCTATAGCCTTACCTATTCCTCTAGATGAACCAGTAATTAATACCACTCTCTTACTTGTACTATTCAAATTAATACCTCCTATCATTATACTACTCTAATATTAAACAAGCTCTAAATCTTCTAACATCTTCTTATGATCATAAGCCAATTGCATATCCCTTATTTCTCTCTTAGTAAACCATCTAACATCATCACATTCGCTAACTGGACTAGGCGTACCACTCTTTATCTTACAAAGATGAGGAAGACAAATAACAGTTTTAGATGGGTGCCTTCCAATAGTATCATAATATGTCCCCACATAACTTATTCCCTCTATCTCTACACCTATTTCTTCCATAACCTCTCTTTTTAAAGCAGAAACTACCTCCTCATTCCACTCTACCATACCTGATACCAAACCCCAATAACCATTAAAATTTTTACCAGTCCTATGAATTAATAAAATTTCACCCTTCTCATTAATTATAATAGCATCTACTCCAATATAAGGTCTTTTAACTTCCATAACATTACCCTCTTCTTTATAAAAAATACTCTTAATATCTAAATAAATTATAACATAATATCAAAACTATCCCTAATACTTTTAAATAAAACTATATCTTAATATAAAACACCAACTAATTAACATACCTAATTTGTTGATGTTCCTCTAAATCATAAATACTTAACCAATCACTATTCTTATTCTCATCAGTCATTCTAACAGCTGTTATCTGACTATTACTATATGTCTTATAATAATAAATTCCTTTTGTTGTATTAGTACAACAAGAATAAGTAGTAATATTCCATTTTTTATCCTGTGTCATTGTACTACCTCTTACTATCGTTACTGTATCTAAAATATGAAAAAACTGTGATATTGAATTTTCCTCATCATCAAAAGAAACAGAATTTAATTTATTAAAGGCTGCTCTAACAAATCTAGAAGTAGAAGAATTATCTCCTGGAAGACCAATAGCACCTAAACCCAAACTGTAAGAATTCAATTTTATTTTAGGACAAAATCTATTATCTGTCATATCAGGAGTTAAATTCATATAACTATTAATATTAGTCAAATGATAAGAAAAAGGAGGATTATTAGTTAAAATACCAACAGGATTAGCATGTACCTGTAAACCCTCTTTCATTGGCTCTAATACTATACAATGAACACCATCACTTACCATAAAATGTAATGGACTCGGCAAAATATCATCTGAAAAAGCTATATTAGTAATATTTAATTTTTCTAAAACTTTACTCAACTCTTCTACACTAGAAAAATTACCTAATATCCATGGCGTTAACTCATAAGAGGTTATATTAATCATTCCCTCTTTTTCGTCATTATAATACGCATTCTCAGGAAAATGCAAACCAGCAATTGATAAGCCCTTTTCATTAGTAGCCTCTGCATACAAAGGATATTTATCAATTACAGTAGCTGCTCCTATAAAAGCATATTTAGTTTTAAACATCTCCCCAGACTTTAATATAAAATTATACTCTCTTGGTGTTATTACTACTTTTTCATTAAACCTATACTCTAAATCCAAATTACGTCCAAAATAATGATCCTTAGTTTTAAAATTAATACAAGTACACATAAATATTCTCCTTATATATTTAGTATTAAAACATTTTAGTTTATTATATGTAAGAAAAATAATTTAAGTATAATAATTATTAATTTTATTAAAGATAATTAAAACATTATAACTATTCAAAACCACAATCAAAGACTAATAGCTTACTAATTTATCGTTTATTTAACAATACTACACATTCAACGTGATAAGTTCTAGGAAACATATTAAAAACTCTAATACCCTCTACTTGATAAAAAGCATCTAAATCTTTTATATCTCTAGCTAATGTAACAGGATCACAAGAAACATAAACTATTTTTTGAGAAGCTATTCTACAAATATTTTGCTTAGTAGCACTATCAAGACCTGCTCTTGGAGGATCTACAATAACTAAATCAATATCATCACAAAAATTAGAAATTACATTTTCTACCTTTTCACACATAAAAGTAACATTCAAGGTATTATTTAACTCTTTATTTCTAACAGCATCCCTTATATTACTAAAAGAAGAATCAATACCTATAACCTCGTCTACTAAATCATTAACATATAATCCAATTGTTCCAACTCCACAATATAAATCCAATACTTTTTTTGAAGAACTTTTCCTAACAATATCCCTAACATTATCATATAACTTTTCAGTTAAAGTTTTATTTACTTGAAAAAAAGAATCAATAGACAAAAAATAACTTCTATTACCAATAGTAGATATAATTTTATCATCTCTTGTCATAACACAATCATTAACTACTAAAACATCACATTTACATAACAAATCATGATAATTTATATTATTACCTACTAATTTTAACATTATTTTATCTGAATCATTACTAACTCGAATAACTATCTTTTCCAATTTGCCTTTAAAATCAATTTGTTTTATTTCCCTTACCAAATCATTTATCCTTTTATCTACTAATAAACAATTATTAACAGGAACAATACTCTTACTACCTTCTTTATAATAACCAATCTTTCCCTCTTTACAATGAAGTGTTATTTTATTACGATAAAATTCACTTTCTGTATATGAAATCCCTTCTATTTTATCTCTCGAGATACCAGCAAACCTTTCCATAATTTCTTTAACTTTTTCTAATTTATACTTATTTTCCTCAACAAAGCTCAAATGAGAAAAACAACAGCCACCACACCTATCATAAAAAGGACACCTAACTTCCTCTCTATTAATAGAGCTATCTAATAACTTATAAACAACTGCTTCACAATACTTTTTTGTCTCCTTAACAATCTTTATCTCTACTAATTCTCCAGGTAAAGCCCCCTTAACAAAACAAATTTTCTTATCAATATAAGTAATTCCTCTACCAAAATGATCTAGTTTCTCAATTACTACTTGCATACAACAACTCCTAATAATATTTTTACAAAAAAATATCTAATGCTACTTTAACAAACTACTATTAATTATACAATATTTTAAGTAAAATTACTTAGTAAACTTAAATTTCACTAATACTTTACTTAAGGTCGTGAAGTAGAAAAGTAAATTCCAGTTTCCATATTTCAAAATGGAATTTAGTCT
>CAOJZZ010000056.1 GCA_948466315.1 uncultured Mycoplasmatota bacterium
ATGACCCCCTGCTTGTAAGGCAGGTGCTCTAACCAACTGAGCTAATCGCCCGAAAATAAATTCATTTGTCGATATTAACTATACCAACTTATATTTATTTTGTCAATACGTTTTTACTTTTTTTCTGCTTTTTCTGTTATGATTTCATCCATTTTTTCTTCTACCCATTTATCTAACATGATTTTCAAGGTATTAAAACCAGTTTTTGTCTCTTCTATTTTAGCGTTATTCCTTTTATCGATTCTATAATCTATATCCTTAATACTCAGTTTTACTTGATGACTTTTTTCATCTTCTTCTAATATTTTAACATTTATGGTTTCACCCATTTTAACATAATCATTAATATTTCTTACAAAGGAAGTGGATATTTCTGATATGTGGATTAACCCACTATAATATTCATCCAGATTTATAAAGACTCCATATTTCTCTATTCCTGTAACACATCCTGTTACAATTTCACCGATTTTATACTTTCCCATTTGATACACCTTCTTTTTGATTATATCATTTTTCTAATTAGGGAACAAGAATTATATTTACTACCCTTCTTTCTGGTGGTATAATTTAGGTGGTGATTTAAATGAATAATGATGATATAGTAAAAAAAATAAAAGAGCTTATAGATAAATTACGACCTTTTCTTATGAATGATGGGGGCAACTTGGAATTTGTTGAATATAAAGATAATATTGTTTATGTAAGGCTTATGGGAGCATGTGAGGATTGTCCTATGATGGACATTACTTTGAAAGATGGCATTGAAGAACTTATAGTTAATGAAATCCCTGAAGTTTTAGAAGTAAGAAATGTAGGTTAATATTTCTTACTTATTTTTTTGCAACCAATCTATTTTTTTTATTTCCATCTTTTTAGAAATAATATTATATATTTTATTTAAAAATACTTCATACTCATCTATTCTTTCAATGATAGGTCTTAATTTTTCCTCTTTAATATTTTCATTTATTATACCTTCGTAGGTGTCAAAGTAATAACTTGGATATAATAATCTAGCATATAATCTATAATAGCCATCTTTACTAAAACTATAACTATTTATAATATGTAATATTTTTTGATCATTATACTCTTTATTATAAAAGATATATTTTAGATATTCTCCTATATCTCTTTCTTTAGTATCTATGACTAAGTTTACTGGATTGTAAAAATCCTCTGGTACTATTCTTTTATGACAAATAGTTAAGTTTTTAGTATTATTTTCAGCTTTTATATCATTGTATTTCAAATAACTAATAGCAGTCTCTGCCATTCCTAAAAAGTAGTCTATAGACTCATCTATTAAGGGATACTTACCATATATATGATTAATTTGATATTCAAAATAATCATTTTTTTTAGTCCATAGAAAATACCAATCATCTCTATTTATATTATATTTTGATATCGGAATATATTCTTTAGTAAACAGTTCTTCTTGGTAATTTCTATCTTCTCTATTAATTTTTAATAGGACATATTTATTACCATTATATATAGTTATTAAATTATTAAACTTATTTAATACAAATTCATAATACTTGTTATTATTTCTTACTAAATTATATATTTCCATAATTTCTTTTTCAGAGTATATTGGTTGAAATAAATACTTTTCTTTTTTATTTCTAATATATATTTTTTGTTGCCATCTATAAATTGACGGTTCTAAGAAATCATAGTAAAACATTATCGCATTTTTCATAATATCACTCAATTAAGTATATGTTATCTAGAAAAATAATAAAACTGGTTTTATATTTTTTAACCTGAAGAAATGATTTGATTATTAGACGACAAAAAAACTACTTTTTTGTAGCTTTGTTTTTTTATCTTCTTTTATAGCCTTTTGAACCAAGATTACCAGAATTAGATAAAGCTTCATTCATAGTATTTATTAAATTTGCTAGCTCGTTATTACTATATTTTGTTTTTTTAATAAAATCTTCATTGGCTGCTATTGCTTGTTCTGATGTTTTATTATACTCTTCCAATTGTTCTTTTAATATTTTATAGTCTTTAACAAGACTTTCTTGTTCTGCTATTACTTTAGCTTTTTCTTGGTCTGTCTCTGCTTTCCTTTTGTCTGTTTTTCTTTTTTCATTTAGAGCATTTTGAACATCAGGTGCTAGTTGTTGTTCTATATCACTATAACTATCATCACTATATATTGTAGTTCTACTTGTTGGAATTTCTGGCATATCTCTTTCGTAAGGGTTTGTAATACTTGTTTCATCCTTCCACATACTTTTAGAATCTATTTCTGTTTTCTCTCCTGTTCTATCTATTGGTGTTACCCATGAAGCAGGATTATCAATATCATCTTTTGTCACACTATACATTCTGTCTTCATCTGAGAATTTATTTTTTATTGCTCTGCTACCATTTCCTGTTACATTGTGTTCTTTATTACCAAACTTTTCTTCACTATTTGACATATTTGTTCCTCCCTTTTTATCTTTTGATTCTCCATTATTAAATATATTATCAACAGTTTGTCTAATATCCTCTTCTCTTATATTACTTTCATCTTTTGCTGATTGTTCGTTAGATGGATTTTTATTATTATTTATATTATTATAGGCTTTCATATAATCATCATGAAATACTTTTAGATAATTATCTGGAGCCACTTGATAGACATAATCTTTATTATAAGAAAGGCATGAATACATTCTTTCTTTTAATTGAAGGGCACGGCTATTTTTATATTTCTTTCTTATATGTTTTCCTGTATCCCAATAATATAATTTTGCTTCTGTTCTAGCAATTATCTTTGCTCTTTTATCTATTTCCTTATTACTTTTATCTACCGTTTCCTCAACTGTCACTTCAATATCCATCATTTTTTCTTGTTCTTTTTTTAACTTTTTTAAATTCCAATTTTTCCTTGCATTTTTAATTGATTCTAATTTGAACTTTATTTTTCTTATACGCTTTTTTAATTTGTTTTTTACCTTTACTCTTTCAATTTCTGTATCTAAAATATCATATAGCATGTTTCTCAACCTCCTTTAATTATTCAGACTTAGATAATTCTCGTAAAACATCTTTTATTTTAGCCCACTCATCTTCATCTTCTACTCCTAAAAGCTCAGGTTCTCCAGAACTACGATCTACATTTGATACATAAACTGTTACATTACCATTTTCATCTTTTTCATCTTTAGTATACACTATATATTCTTTTTTATTATCCTTGAACTCAAAAGCTAAGATGACCTCTACTTCTTCTTCTGAACCGTCTTCAGCAACTATCGTCATCATTTTTTTTTCTTCTAATTCTTGATTTTCCATATTAATAAAATCCTCCCTATCTTATTCATATATTATAATTCTATCATATTTTTTAATAATTACAAGCTTTTATTTTACTTTTTTTAAAAGAAATATTTTAGAACCATAATTACAATAATTATTAATATAATCATCTAAATACTTTATATCATTTATACTAGTTGTCTTTTCATTATTACTATCATTATATCCTTTTAATCTCACTTTATCATATGAAAAATCTCCCATAATATAATCAAAATTATCAAAATAATCTGTTATCTTTTCATCTAAATTTTCTTTAGAAAGACAATTATCATCATTTCTTAATATTTTATAAGTTTGGCTGTTTATTATGATTATTTTCATCTTTTCACCTCGCCCCTATTATAGCACTACTATTTTTATTCTTAAAGTCTTTCTTTTATTCATTTTCAGTAATTGGTATGGAATAAGCATTAGAATTTTTAGTAAGACCATTAGTATAAAAGTCTGGAACAATACCTTGAATAATTTTTATAGTTAGAGGTTGATCTATCTTTATCGTTTGGGTTTTAGACATAGCAGGCATAGTCACAGTTTCTTCTACTTCTACATGAATACTTACCTCAATTACTAAGTTATTAATACCGTAATTAGTTATTTTAGTATTCAAATTAGCTTGGACCTGACCTAGAAATGACATTTTGATAGGGATTATTGGACCTAGATTTACAAACAGGGAATTTCCTCTTAAAGAACCCATAGGTATTTCGCATAAAACACCATTTTTTATCTTAGTAAACTTTCCTTTTTTAAAACTATTAGAAATGGATAACTCATCTGTTTCGCCATCTTCTAAATTTAAAAGTCTTAATTGAATCTTTTTAGCTATTTCTTTTAATAATCTATTTACCTCTTTAGTATTATAATCTAACATTTCTATTTCATCTTTACTGTTTTTGGTAATAGTAAATAAGTCTTTTTCTAACTCTTGTGATAAAACATCATTAACAGCATAATTTACTACATTACTAGCAAATCTTTTTACTTCTACATTAACATATCGATATAAAATAGGACTTAGTTTTTTACCTAGTAATTGTAATAAAAAAAAAGATGAAAGTATACTACTACTAATTATTATTATTAATATTTTTTTTCTTGTCATTTGGCACTCTTTTTTACTAGAATAACATCTTCTCCAATTTTAGTAATTTCTTGCCACAATATTTTAGTATCAGTTTCCTTATTTAATGAAAAAAGTCCTCTACCTGACTCGATAACAAATGATTCTATAGTGCCATTTTCTAAAACATTAGCATCTATAATGGTGCCTATATTTCTACCATCCATAATATTAATGATTTTTTTTGTTTGTAAATCGGATAAGCGCAAATTATCACCTACTTATTCTATCCTTAATTAATTATATTGCTAATATTTTTTTATATGAATTACTTTAAGACTTTTTTTAGTTGTTTAATGGCTCCTTTTTCTAATCTAGAGACTTGAGCTTGACTAATATTTAATTCTTCAGCTATTTCCATTTGAGTTTTACCAATTACAAATCTCTCATCTAAAATAAATTGTTCTCGTTTATCTAAATCATCTATAGCTGATTCTATTGCTAATCTAGTAGAAAATTCATCACTATTAGTTTTTTTATCTTCTATTTGATCGTATAAATATATAGTATCACCACCATCATTATAAATTGGTTCAAACATACTAACAGGTTCTTTTAGAGATTCTAGGGCAATAACTATTTCATAAGGAGCAACGTTTAACTCTTTAGCTATTTTTTCTATTGAAATATTTTGATTAGTATTATGCATTAATTCTTCTTTTAGTCTTAGAGCTTTATAAGCTAAATCTTTCAATGACCTACTTACTCTAATACTATTGTTATCTCTAATATATCTTCTTACTTCTCCTAAAATCATAGGAACAGCATAAGTTGAGAATTTCACTTCATGAGATAAATCAAAATTATCAATAGCCTTCAAAAGACCAACACATCCTATTTGAAATAAATCATCCATATTATCTGACTTGTTAGTAAATTTTTTTAGAATTGATAAAACTAATTTTAAGTTTCCTTCTACTAATTGATCTCTAGCAAAGGGATCTCCTGAGTGCATTTTCTTAAATAATTCTTGCATTTCTTTTTGGGATAATACCTTTAAATCATTAGTATTAATACCACTAATTTCTACTTTATATTTTGCCATAAAAAAGCCTCCTATCACTTCTATAATGATTAAGAGGTTCTCTTTTTATTCATTTTTTTACATTTTTATACTTTTTCTTTTAGAAAATGCTTATTTTTTATTAATAATTATCTAAAAACATTTGTTTTTCTCCATCTTTTTTAATAGCTAAAACTGTATCAATATTGACATTTTCTGTTGATTTAAAAATATTATAAGCAACATTTTTATTATATTTTTCCATCCTTTCAATTAACTCTTTTATTTCTTGGCGTTTAGAATCTTTTTTACTAGCACTTACTTTGCAAGCACAATCTATAAAGTCTAGTTTATTACTTTCTTTCCAGGTAATAATATCTTTTTCTCTTACAAGATATAAAGGTCTTATAAGTTCCATTCCTAAAAAGTTGGTACTTTTTAGTTTAGGCATCATACTTCGATATTCACCACCATAAAGAATTGATAAAAGTATTGTTTCAATAACATCATCAAAGTGATGACCTAAAGCTATCTTATTACAGCCCAATTCTTTGGCCCTATCATATAAAAATCCCCTTCTCATTCTGGCACATAAATAACAAGGAGATTTTTGAGCGTACTCATCTATTACTGTAAAAATATTAGATTCAAATAACTTAATATCTAGACCTAAATAGTTAGCATTTTCCAAAATTTTATTTCTATTTTTTTCTGTGTAACCTGGGTCCATTACTAAATAAACTAAATCAAATTTTACTTTACCATGTTTTTGTAGTTCTTCTAAACATTTGGCTAAAAGCATAGAATCTTTTCCACCAGAAATGCATACTGCTATTTTGTCGTTTTCTTTTACTAGCTCATAATCTCTTACAGCTTTTATAAAGGGACGCCAAATTTTTTTACGAAACTTTTTAATAATACTTCTTTCTATTTCTTCTTTTGTTTCCATACTTTCTGCCTACTTTCATTCTTCTAAGTAATTACTTCCTTTATGAGGTTCTTCTTGAAGGAGTCCCTCATAACTTTGTTGTCTTAGAGCTTCATAAATTACAATCGCGACACTATTTGAAACATTTAGGGCTCTAACATTTGCTGTCATAGGAATACGCATACAATAATCCAAGTTTTCTTTTAATAATTCTTTGGGAATACCAGTTGATTCTTTACCAAAAATAAAATAGATATTTTCTTTTGATTTACTATAATCAAAACTAGTATGAGGCTTTTTACCATATCTAGTAAAATAGTAATAAGTACCAATATTTTTACTTTTAAAATCTGCGAAATTTTCATAAACTTCATAATCTAATTTATCAATATAATTTACGCCACATCTTTTTAAATTTTTATCATCTATTTTAAAGCCTAATGGTTTAATTAAATGAAGCTTAGTATTGGTTGCTACACAAGTACGCATAATATTACCTGTATTTTGGGGTATTTCTGGTTCATATAAAACGATATTATTCATGTTTTTCCTCCTACTTTAAAAGGAGATTACTCTCCTATATCATTTATCTCTATAAATTGTTTAGCTTTACTTATAGTTAGTTTTTTATCTTTTTTATTTTGTAAAATATTTTTTATCTTTCCTTCTTCGAAAATAATTAAAGCTGGATAATTAGTAGTTAACTTTACTTTATATGAGTATTTGTTATTAAAGTTTTCTACAAATTCTTCTTTATTAGTATCACTTAAATTCAAGTAAATAATAGATCCTTGTAAATTTTCTTTCCTTATTAACTTTTTGAAATCCTTTTCAAAGTTGCGACAAGGCATATCACTTGAAGTACACATGTAAAGAATGGTTGACGGATTTTCTAAGATGTAATGTTCCATTTCCTCATTTGTTATTTCTGATAGACTTCCTCTAATAATAGGAGTTTGTTTTTGATATTCATCATAAACATGATAACAATTACAAAAATACATAGTTAAACCGATACCAGTTGCAAATAACAATAACAGGATTATATAATTCTTGGCACTTACTTTTTTTGTATTATTTTTTCTTTTTTCAGCCATGCCTCTCACTTCCTATCTAAAATCATTTTAACATAAAAATAATTTTTTTTATACTATAAAATATTTTATTGATAGCTTTTGACAATTTCTTTTATAGCATTTTCATCTTCATCAAAAAACTCAAGTCTTATACTAGCATATTTTTTTAATTCTTCTATTAATTTTAAATTATTCTTCTTATAATTTAGAATATGTGTATTTACTCCATCATAGTACACTTTGAAAGATCTTTTTTGATGATCTTCTAATTTATAATTAAAATCGTTTTCCTTAATATTTAAAAGATTTCCTTTAATTAACATATTCTCAATATAACCATAGCCAAGTATTTCAATATTAGGTTCTACCTTAAAAGTAGTAGTATAGTTTTTTATAAATCCTATAATTTCTTCTTCAGTCATTTCAACAGATAAAGTAATAGTTTTTAGACCAAGTTTATATAAGTAAAAAGCTGTAAAAATATTAGTAACATTTAGACCATAGTCCCCTATTAAATCATCTCTTAAAGAAAAATCAAAATAGTCTGATACTAGATTGGTACCTTTTAGGCTATCGAGAGGATTAGACTTACAACGAGGTAATTTGTAATAGATATTTTTTTGAAGTCGATATTTATTATATAATTCTTCAGTGGCAACATAAATTCTTTCTATAGATAATTTATTACATATTTCTAATTGCTTTTCATTATACACTAAAGCTCTAAGTGAAGTTTCTTTTTTAGTATTTATAGTATTTAGAACTACATTATTTATTATTACTTCTTTTTTAGAATTCATTCTTATTTGGGTTAACTCATTAGTAAGTTGTCTTCTTAATTCATTAAGTTCTTTAATAGGAATAAAAATGTTAGGACTTGAGGTGATAACAGTACTTTTACTGATAAAGGGAGTATCTCCAAGTTTTTCTAGTTGAGTTCTTATTTTCGTATCATCTATTGGGGCATTTAAAGAATTTTCTACATTATTACCTTGAACTTTTAAATTATTTGTACCGTCTGATATTTCTATTATTAATGGTTCATCTTTTTTGGCGGTTACTTTAAAGCTTATAGGGATTTTTCTTGGAGGAAGATGTTTTAATTCTGTTTCTAGTTTATAATCTTTGGTTTTACAAACTATATCATAATTTTTTAAGTCGACTTTATTATCAACATAACAAATATCAGTAGCACTATTAGTTAATTTTTGTGATTCATCATATAAGTAATTAACAATAAAGCCTTTTTGGCTTTTTAAAAAGCGAATACCATCTTGTTGATTTAGTTCATGATTTAACTCTATTTTTATCTTTCTATCATTTAAGGCTACTACTCTTCCTATTTCTAAGCCCAAGTGATTGGGATAATCTTTATTTAATATTTCAGAAATATTTTTATTAAAAAGATGCCCTAGAGTAAATCCCCTATTATAAAGAGTTTTTAATTTATCAGTTTCACTGGGAAAGTCAATATTGGTACAATAACTATCAATTATTTTTCGATAAAACCTGGTTACAAAGCCAACATACTCAGGACTTTTCATGCGACCTTCTACTTTGAAACTTGTAATATCACTATCTAATAGTTCTCTAAATCTGGTGGAGGTATTTAGTTCTTTAGTACTCAATAAGTATTTATCTTGTTCAATAATGTCATCATACCTTTTTAAAGTATAAGGAAGACGACAAAAGCCAGCACATTCTCCTCTATTACCACTTCTATTTTGTAACATACTACTCATAAGACAGCAGCCTGAGTAAGCTATGCAAAGGGCTCCATGAACAAAGACTTCTTTTTCGATAGGAACATTGATATCTTTTATTTCTGATAAGGACATTTCTCTTGCTAGAACGACGCGTTTTACTCCTAATTTATAAAACATATTCGCAGTATCTTTTGATGAGGTATTAGCTTGAGTCGAAGCATGAATTTCTAAATTAGGATATTTTTCCCTTACTAGACATATCATCCCAAAATCTTGCATTATTACGGCATCAACGCCACTTTTATGTAAAAATTCTATTTGAGTTAGAAAATTTCCTACTTCATTATCTTTTACTAAAACATTCATAGTTACATAAAGTTTGACACCATATAAATGACATAACCTAATAGCAGTAACTATTTCTTCATTAGAAAAATTTGTCGCCTGATGTCTCGCATTAAAAACTTTACAACCAATATATACTGCATCTGCTCCATTAGCGACAGCTTGATTTAGACTCTCCATATTACCAGCAGGCACTAAAAGTTCGTGTTTTACCATATTCTACTCCTTAGATATTTATAATTTATATCATTTATTATAACATATTATATTTTAATACTACTATTTTTTGTTTTATTTATTCTTACAACCAGCTTGTGATATCAATAACTTTTATTTCTTCATATTGATACGTCTTATGTTTTTTCTTACTATTAGAATTCTTGGATAAACATCTTTTTTAATAAGGAATTAACTTCCCTATTAAAGATTATCTTTTCGTATATATTATAACGCATTCATTCCAAAAATATCAAAAAAAGATTTTATGCGATTTACTATTTTAATTTTTAACTCTTTTTATAGTTTGTAGTAAAAGACTTTAGATTATTTATTAGATATACTTTCAATATATTGTAATTTTTAATGATTTCGAAAAATTATTATCAAGGTTTTCTTAAAATTAAATTTATGCATATATTTTATTATGAATTAACAAGAAGAAACAGTAAAAAGATTGCGTTTTGAGAATTATATTTGGGTTGTTTATATTGTTATAGCAGTCGGAAATATAATTGGTGATGAATTAATTAGAAAATCTATTTTACAAGGTGATAAACAATCAGACCAATTAGCAAAAAAAATTTTTTCTATTAGTTTAATAGTTACACTTCTTATTTATTTTTATTTTTTATCAAGGAATTATAATGATTATGAAAAACATAAAAATGAAGAGGCTTACTATATTCGATTTTTAGGAAGTATTTTTGTACTTATTGGTACTTTATGTTTTTTATACTTTCAATATAAAACTACTCA
>CAOJZZ010000057.1 GCA_948466315.1 uncultured Mycoplasmatota bacterium
ACCACCATATCTTTCACCTATCTTAATACTACCTAAATACTTTCTATTATTTTGTTAAAATATGTCGAAACCATATAATTTAATACATAAAAACACCTAAATTTAATCATAAAGTTTATTCCTTTATGATTAATTAAGTTTTTTCTTTTGAAATATAAGGTTTTAAAAAGTATGACCAAGTTATTGACTTATTTTATGAATATCATTCTTTTTAACTTATTATTATATATTTAATACCTTCTAGACTAAGTTTTGACTAGTAAATAAATTATTTACTATAATAATAACTTTATTTTATAAATATATACATACAAAATAGGACACATTTTATTGATAAAACACTAAAATTATAGTATATTTGATATAATACAGTAGTAAAATTTGAAGGATTTTATCTTCATAAAGGAATAAACTTTGTGACAACAAAAACACTTATAAATAGACATACAAACTAAATTAAAAAAATAACTATATAAAAAAGATTTTGTAATTATACCCTATATTTTTACAAAATCTTTTCATATAAAATTCTACCAAATTTATTACTAAAGTCCAAAAGTCAACCACTCTGGTTTAAATATTAATAACACCCCCACTAATACCATTAATATTCCCCCTATTAAATGTGAATACTTATTATATTTCGTTGAAATTCCAGATACCTTCATTGTAAACATAGCAATAAAAAATATTATAAGATCATCTAATAAGAAAAATATAATATAAAGTAAAGTATACAAAAATGCTTCTAATCCAGTCACATTATTAATACTTAATAACTGAGTAAAAATCAATGGAAGTCCAGCCGAACAAGCAAGTTCTACTATATTTACTGACACTGCTAAAGCTACTACTCCAATAATTGCTAGTATAAAACTTTTTTCATGCGTATACTTTTTTATTCTCTCAAAAATCTTCTTCCTTTTCTTATCATCAACTACGCTACAACCACTATCTTGACTTTTAATATAACTCCTTAAATTAATTAATCCCCCAATAATAGCAACAACAGCAATCCCATTGCGAATCCACATAGAAGTAGATACCTTTACTACAATATTTAACCAAGACATCATAATAGCCATATAAACTAAAGCTGACGACGTTAGAAAAACAATTCCTAAAGTCCACATTCTCTTTCTATCTTTCATCCCAATTAACATACTAATTAAAAATAACAAAATCCACATAGCACAAGGATTAAATCCATCAATTAATCCAATAATAACAGCCGATGAAGCTATAGAAAGATTTTTCAAATTTATTTTTTTAAATATTGGAATCTCTATTGTAGAATTATCATCACTCTTCTTTTCTTCTTTACTAAAATCATCAGTCAACTCTTCCCTTTCTTCTTTAGTAAATTCTTTATTTTTAATTCTTTCTACAATATCGCTATATTCATTTTCTTTATAATAATTTATAGCTCTTTCTATTTTACTTTCTAAAGCTTCACTATATCCTAATATATATGTCTTCCCAATAATAGTTAATGGAACACCATTTTCCTTTATCCCTAATTTATCTCTAACCTCTTCCATAAGTTGAGAATTTTCTTCATTATAATAAACCTCATAATCTACTATTTCAAAATTATCATATTTTTCTTTTATTTTATTTAAAAATTCTTTTTCCGCCTTACAATGAGGACAAGTACTTCCATAAAACAAATATAAAGTAATCTTATCATCTTCCTTTGCTTTTACTGGCACTATAAAACAAAGAACTAACAACAAAACAATAATATAATTAACTACTCTTTTCATTCTCTATCTCCAACTTTTCAATAATTTCTCTCATATCTTTTTCTTTCTTTTCACCTACAACTCTATAAACTTCCTTTTCTTGTTGATAAAAAATAAATACTGGTAAAATATTCCCTGGATTATATTTTTTTACTTCCGCCTCATCCATATCATAATCCAAATCAATAGTTTCTATATCTTTATCTTTTAAAATATTTTTCCATACTTTATTCATAACTAAACAACCACTACACCAAATAGCATTAATCTTAATAACTTTCAAATCTATCACCACCACTAATAGTCAACTCTTTTATTTTTTTAGAAAAAACTTCTATAAATTTATCTAATTCTTCTATTGTTGTCAAGTAAGAAAGACTTATTCTTAAACTACTACTTGCCTTTTCTTGATCTTTAGTTAATGCAAAAACTGCCTTTGAATAATCTCCCTTAGAGCAGGCCGTCTGTGTCGAAATATAAATATCTTCACTTTCTAACGCATGTAACATCGTTTCAGCTTTTATATTTCTCAAGCTAATATTAACAATATTAGGTATACAATAATCATTACTATTTATATAAATATCTAATTGTTTCAACCTACTAATTAAATATTCATTTAATTTTCTTACCTTTTCTTGCTTTTTATCAAAATCTAAATAAGCAAGTCTTAACGCTTTAGCAAGCGATACAATTAATGAAACAGTAGGAGTTCCACTACGAAAAACTGTTGTTGACTTTCCACCATGAATCAATGGTTCTATAATAATTTTTTCTTTTTTTATTAAACAGCCTATTCCTTTTAAACCAAAAAATTTCTGTGCTGAAAAACTAGCTAAATCTATTAAAGACAAATCTACTTTTTGTTTCCCTATACTTTGAGTAATATCGCTATGAAAATAAGCTTTAGGATATTTTTTTACAATTTCACCAATTTTATCTATAGGTTGTAAAGTACCCACCTCACTATTTACAGAAGCTATAGAAACTAAAATTGTATCATCTCTCATCTTCTCTTCTAAATCTTTCAAATCTACTATACCGTTTTCATCTAATTTTACAAAATCGACTTCATACCCTAAATTTTGTAAATATGCTATAGGAGCAATCACAGATGAATGTTCTAACTCTGTCGTAATAATATGCTTTCCCCTATTTTTATACTTAAAACAAACTCCCTTAATAGCTGCATTATTAGCCTCACTTGCTCCACTAGTATAAATTATCTCTTTAGTATTTATCCCTAATAACTTAGCTACTTGTTCTGTTGCAGCCTCTATTAATTTTTTAGAATCTACCCCTAATTTATGTAACGAATTAGGATTTCCTATATAATTTTTTGTTGTTTTTATAAAAGTATCTAACACTTCATCATTTACTGGTGTAGTAGCACTATAATCTAGATAAATCATCTTAATCACTCTCTCCATTTTTATTATATCATGCCTGTTATAAATATGAAGAAAAATATATCAAAAAATTCCCTAAGTCATTTCTTAGGAAATTGAATAAATAATTTATCTTATCAATCTACTTTTTCTATTGTTTATGCATATTAAACATTAATCCCTTATAATATTTCCAAGCTAATACTCTAAAAGCCAATTTATCAATTAAATTTTCACTTACTGTTTTATCATCAATCGCTTTTTTTATTTCATTAATACTTTCTTCATAATCAGTTGTTATTATTAAATCATTACCAGCCAGTACTGCCTTTACTGTTTTATTATCAATTGAAGATGTTGCTCCCATATCTAAATCATCTGTCATAATAATACCAGTAAATTTCATATTATTTCTAAGTAAATTATGTACACTTGGTGATAGAGAAGCTGGATTATTAGAATCAATATTTGTAACTGTATTATGACTAACTAGTACTGCTTCAGCATCTTGTTCAATTCCTGCTTTAAATGGTGGTAAATCATTCTTCTCAATTTCATCATATGTTCTATTATCTGTAGAACTACCTTGATGAGTATCACTATTATTACCATAGCCAGGGAAATGTTTCAAAGTATATGAAACCCCTGTTTTTTTACTTGCTTCTATTACTGTTTTTGCATATTCAGCAGTTAAATCTGTATTTTCTCCTAAAGTTCTTTCATAAATATAATCATTTGAATTAGTAGATACATCTACTACTGGAGCTAAATTTAAATTTATTCCTAAATTCTTTAAAATAGCACTTTTTTCTATAGTATCTTTTTTTATTAAATCAAATCCTCCTGTTGTATATAATTCTCTTGGTGATTTAAACTTTTCATCTACTAAATTTTTATTACTACTTATTCTAACTACTTTTCCTCCCTCTTCATCAACTGCTGTTAATATTGGAACCTTAGCAACTAATTGTAAATTTTTTATTTCATCTTGAACTTCCTTTTTCGTTTTATCTTTAAAATCTTTTTCAAAAAACACATACCCAGCAAATTGATTTTTCTCTAAAATATCTTTAGCATTACTATCAGGATAACGAACTAATAAAATTTGAGCAATTTTTTCATCTAATGACATTTTTTCTAATTGTTTATAAGCTAAAATATAATAATTACTAAATATTCCCGAATCTAACCAATCTGTTGGAATTCCATTTTCATCTTTTATTACTTGCTTTGTCTTACAATTTACAATTTTACCTGTCTGATATTCTAGACTTTTATCTAATAAACCTGTATACTTAATAGCAATAGAAGAACCAATATCTGCCTCTATATCATCTGTATGATCAAAAGTATAAATAATATTTTCATCATCTTGAACAGTTAACCTATTACCCTCTTTCATTAAAATAGTAGCATTCATTTTACTCGTTTTTTCTTCTTCACCTTTATATGTATACATAATAGTTATACTACCTATTACTAAAATAGCTAACCCTAAAAGATAAATCGTTACTTTTTTATTCATTAATTCCCACCTACCTACAATAATTATATTTTTTATAATTTTTATTATGAAAATTTTTTATTATATTATTTTATGAACTACCTTATTATATTTTGTTGATAAGTTTTAAGTATTCTTAAAAAATGATTAGCCTCTCTTGTTACATGATCAGCAAGAAGTGGTATAATAATACTTTTTATTTTACATGTTATTATTCCTTCCTCTCCTGCAACTTTAAAATTTCTAAAATTAGTCGTCGTCATTATATTTTGATTAGTCAAACTAAGTAAATTTTGATTATTATTATTTAAAATATCTTGATATTCATTAACAAACTTATTCGCAGTACTTATTAAATTACTTTCACTAGGATCTAATAATCCTCTTATAAATTCTGCATGTTCCTTCATAATATCATCCCAAAATAATTCTTGTTGATATAAATACTGTGGTGAAATAAACTGTCTCCTTTGAACTGTCTCTAACATCTCATAATACATTTTAGCTTCTTCTATCAAATGCTTTATCATAGTTGGATAATTAGTAGTAAATATCTTACAATTTAAAACTTCATTTAATAATTGATTTTGAAACGAAATATAATTATTGAGTATTGGTATTGTCTGACTATTTAATGATTGTACCTCTCTTATATTTACTGAACTATTTTGATTTCTTGCCTTTATTGCTTGCTCTTTTACTGTTAAATCTGTTTGTATTTTTATCCCTGTTAAATTAGTCGTTTTCTCCTCTGCTACTAAAGTATTTTTAGTAATCATTTCGTTACTAGTCAAAAAACTCTCACTAACATTATCATTAGCTAAATTAATAGCCTTTGAAAGTACATTAGAAAAAGCCATTTGAAAATTATTAGCAATTCTTTTTATCTTTTTATCTTTATCAGGAAGAGATGCTTCTATAAAGATAGCATGTTCTTTCATAATTCTATCAAAAAAAAGATGTAATTCTAATGATAGAGATAAATAATTATTCTCATCCATATATATTTCCTCCCATAAAATGTATATGTTTTATGGAAGAAAAATATGGTACGCTTATTTATTTTCAAGAATAATCTTTTATAAAAAACAACCAAGTAATATTTCTGTTTCCACCAAATAACATAATACCAGAAACCAATAAAATATTTAGATAAACACCAAATCAAACTAGTCCTAACATATGAAACAATAATAATAAATAAAAATAACTAGTAAAATAATAAATATTTTTGATAATCTTTTATAAAAATTTGTTGTTTTATGATATAATGTATTTGTAAATAATATATAGTAGGTGAATAAAATGTTTAAAAAAAGAAATAATCATACTTTTATATTTTTAGTTAGTAGTTGTTTAGTTTTAATTTCTATTTTTAGTGCTACTCTTTACTTATTTCATGATAGTTACGCTATTAATGTTGATAGCTCTACAGGATTACCTTCTGGCACTTTTACCTCTAATTATGCTGGTAGTGCTAAAACAAATTTAATTTCTACTGCATTAAATGGAGGAGGATCTTATTCCACTTCTGTACATAATTTTGATATTGCTAGCAATTTTAAAACTAGTGATAGCCTATATCCTTTGTATAGCTTAATGAAAAATCTAAAATTTCCTACTACTAATGAAAAATTTGAGCTTATTGATAATAATCCTCTAAAAGTTAACGATAAAGGTCTCTTATATATTTTAAGTCATGGATATAATTCTACAAATACTACTAATAATGTATTTTCTACTAATACTTATGGTGGTGTCACTGATAATTCAGTAAAAGAATATATTACCCAAATAGCAGTATGGTTATATTTATTTGAGCACAAAGGTAATTTTACTAGTAATTATTGCATCGATGCTGGTGATAATTTAAACTCTTGTGATTTTTATATTAACTCTGGTGGTACTACTATTATGAACTCTACTACAGTAAGGCAAATAATTAGTGAAGCAGCTAAAGTTAACGGTTATAATTATCTAAATTACATCACTCTTTTAGTTGATAATGCCAATAAGTATAATGGAAGTTCCACCTCAACAATGACCGGATTTGCCTCTAAAACTATTAGCTATACTATTTCTAATACTAACAAATCATTAATCACTGAGGCTATTACTCCTAGTCCTAACAGTAACACAGAAAATTATTTATATTATTCAGTTAAACTAAATGACCCTAATAATTATGGAGTGTATCTTCTTGATTCTAGTAATAACAAACTAACAAATACTACTAATTTAACTGGAGCTTTTAAAATATACGTTCCCTTAAAAGATGATATTAGTACCATGGACCTTAGCTCTATTAGTATTGATATTACTGGAACTTTTATAAAAGCTGATGGCTACTCTTATAGAGTAACTAGCTCTACATCCGAAAATTTAATAAATAAAAATAAAAAGCAAGCCTTTGCAGATGTATTATTAGGATATGTTCCTATCGAAACAGCTACTGTTAATCTTTCTTTACGAAACATAGTAAAAATTAGTAAAATAGATGCCGCTGACTCTAAAGAATTACCTGGAGCTACTTTAGTTATTACTAATAAAAAAGATAATTCAACTGTTGAAAAGTGGGTTTCTACTAATACAGCTAAATATATTTTCCTAGAAAATGGAGATTATACGCTATGTGAAACTATAGCACCTAAAGGATATGCCTTAAGCACTGAATGTATTGATTTCAAAGTAGATGGAACAAAAATTGTCTCAGCTAAAATGGAAAATCATAAAGAAGTAGAAGTTCCAAACACTGCTGCCAATATGTCAAAAATTATTTATCTAGTCGGAGGTATATTACTATTTATAGGTTTATCATTCATTTCAATAATAATTTCAAAAAAAACAAATATAAAAAAAATTAAATAAAACATCAAGGTCTTATGACTATTGATGTTTTTTGTATATTATTTTCATTTTATGAAATACTACTTTATAGAGAAACATAACTTAAAATTAACTATGTTTTTCATATTTAAAACATAAAAATAAAAAGGAGATATTATTATGAAAGACGAAAATAATATTAATGTATTAGATGAATTAAATAAAGGATGTTGTATGGGGATGGATGCAATAGATTTTATTTTAGAAAAAGTCGAAGTATTAGAATTTAAAAAATTATTAGAAAAACAATATCAAGATTATGAAAAAATATCAGAAAAAATTAACGAAATATATCCAAAATATAGTGATAAAGATCCCCATGAAACTTCAACTATGAATAAAGCCATGACTTGGTATGGAATACAAATGAAAACTATTACAGATAGTACTATTTCTAAGTTAGCAGAATTACTATTAAAAGGGACTAATATGGGAATTATTGAAGGTAGAAAATTACTTAATCATAAGGAAACTGATAAAAAAATAACTGACTTAGTTAATGAATATATAAAAATGCAAGAAGTATGTGTAGAAAAATTGAAAAAATATTTATAAAAAGATAACATAAAAATAAAATGCGTAAATTAATAATTCATTCATTCTTATATGAATAGAATCAATTTAAAATTACGCTTTTTATTTTATGAAAAAACTAATAACTTATAAATCGTAATAAATAAACATATCTACCTCGCTAGTATATATGTATTATCAACACTACACCATAAAACTGTTGCTAACTAACTATATACATCATTAACATCTAATCTATAGACAATAATTCAACTTTATGTCCACCAGCAAATCTAAAATAATAAAAAAATGAAGGTGATAATATCAACCAAGTATCATCAATATATAAATACAGAAACAGTAGCACCACTATATTTCCTACCTGATAAACATCACTTTATTTAAGTATTTAAGACACTATAATAAATTTTTATTTTTCATACAATATTCCTTTTCTATAATCAAAAAGCTTATTCCTATATGAAAAAGAAGGGAATTATTATTTTATTGACGTTAAGGTTATTTTAGCATAGCCATTTCCAATGTTTCCTATCATAATATCATCACCATCATGTGAAGGCATTCCATTATATTCTCCTTTAGTATTAGTCCAATTATACCCCGCTCCATCTATCATTTTAGTATCAGTAAAAACTTTATTACTGTAATGAATAGAACAAATATTATCAGAAGTTCCTGTTGTACATCCAGATTTTGGAGTTTGATCTTGTTCTGAAGTAATGGCTACACAACCAGTATGCCCTAATATAAAAGATGAACCACTTGCACCTCCATGCATACCATTTATATTTGGACTAGTGATGTTATTGACTCCACCACCATAATAACCAGAACTTGCTCCATGACGATTACTATTATTGCAGGTAGATGCCATATTTATTGGATAACCTCCTTTGCCAAATGAGCCTTTGCTAGGCCCTCCACCTTCAGTTTGGGTAGCTCCAGTTGCACTAGTGGTTCCATATCCTGTTAAACCACCTCCTGCTCCTCCAATACTATATTGTCCACCACTTCCACCACCTGATGCTACCATTATTCTTGAACTAAGACTAGTATTATTATCCCAAGAGCCACCTACTAATCTAATATCACTTGCACTTCCCCCATAATGATTCAGAGCAGATCGACCATTATTATAACTATAACAAGTATAACTTCCCCCGCTTCCTCCATTAAATGAATATTGTCCAAATGGCCTATTAATAGACCAATCTTTACCTTCTTCTCCTACATATATATAAAGAATAGTATCTTTTTCTAATTCCATATTACCACTAGTATAAGCACCTTTTCCTCCTAAATAATCACTATTTGTACTCCAATCAGCTCCACTTGCTCCCCATAACTCTATTTTATAAGTACCATCATATGGAACCTTAAATTCTTGCTCTGTACCTGTATAATCAAAACTCCACTCTTTAGTTACTTTATCTTCTACTAATTTATATGGATTACTGACACTTCCATCCCCTTCTTTTATCATTGTTCCACTTATAAGAGAAATTGAAGGTCTGACACCAGCAGTAGATAGAGGTGTATAACCAGCATTAACATTACCAACCCATTCCTGAACAAGCGTATTGTTTCTAAGGTTGAAATGATTAGGAGACATTAACCACCAATCACGTCCTATAGCTAAAAAATTTGAATTATTATATCCTATTCCCTGTGAATTACTAGTTAATCTGACCTCAGAATTAGTTAATAATGCTACTGGATAAATTAGCTTTCCATTTCCATTTTTTATATCAACAGTAAAACTATCTTCTTTTCTAGGACATACCATTGTAGTTACATGACTTTCCCCACGAAACTGTCCATAATATATAGCATCACCAGCTACAGACTTAGAAATACTTCTATCATTGCACCATACTGTATCCTCTAACATATCAGTGTAATCTACCATATTATCAGAATACCATTTATCTATTACTTTCTTTATAACTGAATCATTTCCATTATCATACATATAACTTCCATCATCTTTTGTACTCTTACTATTATTAAAAGTGCTTGTTCCTATTTGACTAGCAGCACCTGTATTATTACAACTTCCATCACTTCCAGGTATTCCATTATAT
The DNA here is from genome assembly GCA_948466315.1 of uncultured Mycoplasmatota bacterium. Lineage (GTDB taxonomy): Bacteria > Bacillota_I > Bacilli_A > RF39 > UBA660 > CAOJZZ01. The sequence continues at coordinate 10,142 of CAOJZZ010000057.1, forward strand.
ATTAACTTTACTCCTCCAGTTGAAGTAGTACGAACTATCTTCCAACAAAAACCTGCAAAATCTATATTGTTATTATCTATTATTCAACGATAGTAATATACTGGATACTCATCGTCTTTGGTACTATTCATCTCATATACTCCTGATGTTTCTTTTGTTGGAGCCACTCCAAAATCTATATCTGTATCTAAAGCTTTCGATTTATGGGCTAACATATTATATAAAGATGGTACCCACTCTTTAAAATTATATTTTAAAACTAGGGTT
>CAOJZZ010000058.1 GCA_948466315.1 uncultured Mycoplasmatota bacterium
AAAACATTATGATTCTAAGCTTTTACTTATAAATATATAGACTAAAATAAGTCCCATTAGAAAATACTTAATTTTATTACAGATTATACTTTTAAATATTTTTTTATTTTTCTTCTAGCAGTTGTTGTTTTAGTATTTGTAAGCCAAGAAGGAGATGGTCCAGTTGAATTGTTATCAGTAATAATTTCAACTCTATCTTTATTACTAAGCTCATAGTCCATTGGTACTTGATGATTATTAACAATAGTGGTTATCATTTTATTAGCAGTATTTTCATCTAGAGTATAATAAGCAAAATCTATAGGAGTAGCTCCTTGAGGTAGTTCTATTATTTCTCCTGTAGTAGTGTAAGCATATATTTTACTAGTTAATAATTCACCTTTTATTTGACGAACAAATTTTTGGTTATCTAGAAATGATTTATCAATATCTAACAAGGATTGAAAAAATTGGAATTTTTTTGTTAATTCTTCTTGCATTATATTTCTAGCTTGTCCTTTATGAATGTCCCAATAAGTAGCTAAACCATTAGTTGCTACACTATCCATTTCAGAGGTTCTTATTTGATTTTGAATTATTTTTCCACCTGCTCCAAAAACTGTAGTATGAAGGGATTGATATTTATTGGTTTTTGGATTGCAAATATAGTCTTTAAATTTACTGTTGATTGGATGATATTTAGAGTGAATTAATCCTAAGGTATGATAACAATTCGCAATATTATCTACTATTATTTTTAAAGCAAATAAATCATGTATTTCAGATATATCGTTTCCTTTTCTTTCTTTTTTGTAAATTTCATAAATACTTTTGATTCTTATTTTTATTTCATTAGGAATATTTCTTTCTGTTAAAATATCTTTTATTGTTGATAACATTTCAACAAGATAAGCATTATTTTCTACTTCTATTGTTTCTCGTTTTTCTTCTATTTCTTTATACTTTTCTTTATCTAAATATTTTAAGGATAAATCCTCTAGTTCATTTTTTATTTTATAGCAACCTATATAATAGGCTAATGGAGCAAATATTTCGATAGTTTCAAGAGCGTTTTCTTGTTGTTTTTCTTTTTTCTTATATTGAAGTGTACGCATATTGTGGAGTCTATCAGCTAATTTGATCATTATTATTCTCACATCTTTTTTGATACTAGTAATAATTTTTCTAGTATTAGCTAGTGTTTGTTCTCTCTTGGTAGAAAAATTCATTTTGCTAATTTTAGTTACTCCATCTACTAATTCTGCTATATCTAGATTAAATATTCTAGCTATTTCTTCTTTTGATGTTTGTGTGTCTTCTATGGTATCGTGTAATAATCCAGCACAAATTGTATTACTATCAGCATGCATTTCTGCTAAGATGTAAGCAACATTTAATGGATGTATAATATATGGTTCTCCACTTTGTCTTACTTGTCCATCATGAAGATAATAGGCATATTTATAGGCTCTTTTCACATCTTCTAAGGCCTCTTTATTATAACTTTTTACTTTTTCTAATAAATCTTCTATACTAATTTCGTTCATAAAAATACCTCCTTAAAATAAAATAATAACTAGACATAATCCTAGTTATCGTTTGAACTTTTTAATAAGTTATATGAGCATGAGAAAACTTTATTTACTTTCAAAGTAAATATTTTTGGTACAATTAATTGTGCTTTAATATTTATGCTCATAAATATACCTCCAAAAATGTTATTATCAAGTTACAACTTTTTTCGACAAATGTCAATATTTTGTATTGTATTTCTTAATTGTGTGTGCTAAAGCTGAATTTTTTTCTAAACACAACCACTATTTTATAAAATGTTGCATTTAACATATTTTATAGTTCTATTGATTAATATAATGACTGAGTATAAGTATTATAAATCATTTCTTTTATTGAAAGTAATTATTAATTATAAGTAGTATATAATATTCTATTTTTTAATAAAGTTTTATTGGTAGAATTTTATAATTACATCCGCTCTATTCTAGATTGTAAGAAATTTATTGAAAAATCATACAAAATATTTAAAAACAAATTTATAAAATTACTTCTTACGAACTAGTATACAACCATTATATTTATTCTTAACTAAAAAAGAAACTACTTTTATTAATAGTTTCTCCTCTTATTTTCCATACCACCATGTTCTTAGACTTGATGGAAGTCCTATATAAGTTCTTGGATTGATTGTTCTTCGTTGATATTCACTCCAGGTACAACCTCCTCCTCTATTCCAATCACAGGTTGTTATTTCTAAGTGAAGATGGGCCCCAAAGGAATAACCAGTATTACCCATTCTTCCAATCATTGTATTTGGAGTTACTACTTGTCCTTCATTTACATACCAAGATGATAAATGGGCATAAGTAGAATATAGATACCTTCCACCAACATTATGCCTTATTTTTAACACTAAGGCTCCTGCATTGTCATAGTATTTTTTGAATACTACTCCGCTAGCTATTGGATATATTGGCATTGTTTTATTAGTATTTGATAAATCCATTCCCAAGTGGCCCCCATATCCTCCCCAATTTTGAGTAACATAGCCACTTTCCATCGGTCTAAAAAAGCCATCAGCACTTGGTACTACTACAGAGGTACCTCCACCTCCGCTGCCACCACTATTACCACTTTGTGTTTTTCTATAAATGCAGGCATCTTTATCTTCGTTCGCTCCACAGCCTAAACTTTTTAAATAATTCAGATTTTCTTTTGCTGACTTTATTTGTTGCTCTATACCTGGCATAGCTTCCTTTAAATTAGCAGTATCAGCGTTTATTCTTTCCTTTTCTTTTTCTAGGGACTGTTGTAATTTTTTTTGAGATTCTTTCTTTTCTCTTAATTCTTTTTGCTGTTTAGCATTTCTTTTTATAAGTTCATCTAATTCTTTCATTACTTTATCATTATATTCAGTTAATTGTTCAACAACAGACATACGATAAATCATATCTGTAACATCACTTGCTCCAAAAGCATATTCCAAGTAAGCGTTTTCTCCATTAGAAATTTGATAATATTCAATAATTTTTTTACTTTCTTCGCTTTTTCTTTCTATTTCTCTATTACTTTCATCAATTTCTCTTTGTAATTTTTCTATTTCTTCCTGAGTAGTTTTTATTTGAGCCTCTAGTGAAGAAATTTTTTTCTTTATTTCTGCTACTTCGGCATCATTTTTTGCTACTTTATCTTTTTTTTCTTGTAATTCTTTTGTATATTTTTCTACTTCAGCTTCAAATTCTTTAATTGTTTTGGCCTTTGTTTCTATCGGTAGTGCTATTAAAGAAACAAGGCAAACTGGAATCATCAGGCTAGCTAGTATTTTCTTCTTATTCATTATATCTTTAAATATTTTTTTACGGCACTAGCACTACCTATCATACCGACTAATATTCCTATTATTACGATAATTATTGCTGTTTGATACATAAATGGTTCAGGCTTAATTAATCTAATTAGTTCTGAATATAAATGCCCATCAAAGTGCTTATAGAATGTTAAATAACCATAAGTTGTAAAAATTACTGGGGCAATAGAACCTAATAATCCTAATACCATCCCTTCGATAATAAAGGGGGTTTTTATTATAAAGTTACTAGCTCCTACTAAACGCATAATACTTATTTCTCTTTTTCTCGCTGATATAGTTAATTTTATAGTATTAATAATTAAGAATATTGTTACTAGTATCAAAGCTATAACTACACCATAAGTTGTATTTTTTATAGATGAAAATGCTGTTATTAATTTATCTATCATACCTTCTCCATATTTTACTGCAGAAACCTTATCCATCTTTTTTATTGTAGCTGCAGTTTTACTGATTTTTTCTACATCTTTTACTTTTACTTGAAATGTATCTTTTAGTGGACTTTCTTCATCACTCCAACCAGATAAAACAGTATCTAAGACTTCTGACTCTTTTTTTAGTTTTTCCTTTACTTCCTTTTTAGGTATATAATCATACTTTTCAATATTAGAAATACGTTTAAAATCATTTTTTACAGTTTCTACATTATCCTCAGTAGCATCGTTATCTAGAAAAACGACTATTGTTAAATCTTTTTCAATTTCTTTAGTAAAATTTTGAACATTAAAAGAGGCTATAATAGCAATAGAAACAATAATTAAGGTAATTGTAATACAAGAAATAGAAGCTAGTGATAAACTAAAATTTCTAATAACACTTTTAAAGGCATCTCTAATACTTCTTATTAACATCCTAAATAATTTCATCGTTGTATGTTCCTTTCTTTTTATAATTTACTAAATGACCATCTTTTAGACTTATTACTTGCTTTTTCATTCTATTTACAATATCTTTATCATGTGTTGCCATTATAATAGTAGTTCCTCTAGATTTATTAATATCATCTAGAACTTTCATAATTTCCATACTTTTTTCTGGATCTAAATTTCCAGTAGGTTCATCACATAATAACAATTTGGGGTCATTGACTATTGCTCTAGCAATTGCTACTCTTTGTTGTTCTCCTCCTGATAACTGATCAGGATAATTATGAACTTTATTTTTTAGTCCTACATCCTCTAAAGCCTTTAAGGTTTTTCTTCTGATATCATCTTTCTTGGCACCGATAACTTCCATAGCAAAGGCAACGTTTTCATATATAGTTAACTTTGGTAGCAGACGATAATCCTGGAAAACTATCCCTAATTTTCTTCTTAATTTATATACTTTTTTATTTTTTAGTTTGGCAACGTTTAGACCACCTACAATAATTTGACCTTTAGTTGGTTTTTCCTCACGATAAAGCATTTTTATTAAAGTACTTTTACCGCTACCAGAACCGCCTATTACAAAGACAAATGACCCTTTTTCAATAGCTAGACTTAAATCATAGATAGCAGTTACACCATTTTTATACTTTTTTTCAACATTTTTGATTCTTATCAAATCCATTTTATCATCCACCTTAGTATTTTATTATACCACATATTTCGACATAACAAAAGAGAAGAATATTGGCAATTTCTTCCCTTTGACATTTTACTTTAACTTTCTTCTTACCTAAATTTATAATTATTTATTATGTACTTATTGATAAGAGAAAGTTCATTATTTAGCACCTTCTACTTGATAAGCGTCTGTTGCGACAAAGAAAGCATCTTTATCTAACAATTTTATTCCCTCGGTTACTTTATAATAATCCCTAGATGGTACAACAGTTAATATTACTTTTCTTTTTTTATCTAAAAAGCCTCCCTTTACATCAAAAACAGTAATACTATGTTTTAAGTTTTTTATAATATATTCTGTTATTTGTTCTTCTTCACTGGTAATAATATAAAAGGCTTTATTATTTGAGACACCTAATAGTACCTTATCTAAAATAATGCTATTTATATATAATAAAATGATGGCATATACTGCATTAGTTGTTCCAAAAAATATTGCTCCTATAGCAATAATTATTCCATTTAATACAAAGCTAGATTTAGCAATTGGTATTTTTAAATATTCGTATAATATTTGATTAATCACTGGAAAGCCACCATTACTATACCCAGTTTTATACATTATTCCGTTTGCTATACCACTTAAAACTCCCGCAAATATTATAATTATAAAAATATCTTCTGTATTTATAGGGATAAGTAGTGCTATTGGTTGAGTTATTTTTACTAATATGGGATATGTTATACTCGCTAAGATAGTACCTAGAGTTCTTTTTTTACCTAAATAAATGAAACTTATAATAACGCAAGCTATCGATATTAGAAAAATTGTAATTGGTGGGTCTATGTGATATAAATATTTGGAAATAGTAGCTATACCATTACTTCCTCCTATTACTAGTTTTATGGGTAACAAGAAAACATTAAAGACTGTAGCATTTAGTAATAACGCCATTAACATACTAAATGTCCGATAAAATTTTTTGTTTTTTTTGACTTGATTTATAACGTCATCCATACTAAGCACCATTCCTTTTTAATTTTAGACACATTATTTTAATAAAAGTATAATTATTTTTTACTTATTCTCCTCCAAATACCTCATAGGCATCTGTTACTACAAAAAATGAGTCTTTATCGATTGAATGAATTCCTTCTTTTAAGCGGTAGTAGTCTTTTGTTGGCAATACACACATTAGGACTGTTTGTTTTTCTTTGTTATAACCACCTTTAGCATTAAAAACAGTTACTCCATGATTTAGATATTTTAAAATGTATTCTTTAATTTCTTTTTCCTTGTCAGTTACAATATAGAAGGCTTTACTGTCTGATATACCTAATATTACTCGATCTGACATAATGCTTATTATGTATAAAACAATAATAGAATACATTAATCTAGTTGGTCCAAAAACAAATGATGAGCATAACACAATTAAGCCATCACTACATAACATACTTTTTCCCATACTTATTTTTAAATATTTACAGAGAATTTGATTAATAATATCTGTACCACCTGTTGTAAATCCTGATTTAAAAATAATTCCTGCTCCAAAACCTGATACAATTCCACCTAAGACGGCTGATAGTAATAATTGTGAGGTATCTAACTCTAGCCATACATTAATATGAGCTGTTAATCTTACAAATAATGGAAATAATAATGATCCTAATATAGAGGCTTTAGTCTTTTCTACTCCTAGTAAAAAATGACTTAGTATTAAAAGAAAAAAATCACAAGTCAATATAAAAATTGAATTATCAATACTAAATATTGAGTTTATGATAATAGCTACTCCTCCAACACCACCTGAGACTAATTTGTTTGGTGATAAAAAGAGATTATAGGAACAGGCTAATAATAAGCAACCTAGACAAAAGTTTATATATCTTTTGACAGTTGCCTTTTTACCTATTTGATCAAATATTTTTAAATTTTCTGACTTAAAAAATTGTTTCATATTATAACCCCTTTTTCAAATTACCTTCAATAAATAAGTCTATATCTCCATCTAAAACTTTTGAAACATTACTTGTTTCTACTTGGGTTCTATGATCTTTTACCATAGAGTAAGGATGCATTACATAACTTCTAATTTGAGAACCAAATTCTATATTCATTTGGTCTCCTTTTATTTTATTTAATTGTTGTTCTTGTTCTTCTAATTTTTTGATTAATAATTTATTTTTTAAAACTTTTAATGCTTGTTCTTTATTTTGAATTTGACTTCTTTCGTTTTGACAAGTTACTACTATCTTGGTAGGTAGGTGGGTGATTCTTACAGCAGAGTCTGTTGTATTTACTCCTTGACCTCCTGCTCCTGTTGAACGATAGACATCTATTTTCAAATCTTTTTCATCTATTTCTATTTGATTTTCTTGCTTTATTTCTGGTGTTATTTCTACTGAGGCAAATGATGTATGACGTCTATTATTTGAATCAAAAGGAGATAATCTAACTAATCGATGAACTCCTTTTTCATTTTTTAAATAGCCATAAGCATATAATCCTTTAATCTGAATAGAGACGCTTTTTATACCAGCTTCATCTCCATCTTGATAATCCAAGACTTCTATTTTATAGCCTTTTTTTTCACACCATCTAGTATACATTCTATATATCATTAAGGCCCAATCACAAGCCTCTGTTCCACCTGCTCCTGAGTGAATATCCATAATACAATCATTTTTATCATAAGGGCCATTTAATAATAAGAGCATATTTAACTTTTCTATATCTTTTTCTATATTAGTAGTTGAATTTTCCAGTTGTAAAAGGACTTCATCATCATATTCCATAGTAAGGAGTTCTAATAATTCAAGATTCTCCTTTATTTGTGATTTTATTGCTTCAATTGAGCTTATTTGATTCTTTTTTTCATTTAATTCTTTTAACACTACTTCAGCATTAGAGCGATCATTCCAAAAGGAGGGATTTTCTGTTATTTTGTTTAATTTTTCTATTTCTTCTTTTTTTAAATCAACGTCAAAGTGACCTCCATAGATTATCTATTATTTTATTGTTGCTTTCTAATTTCCTTTTCAAATCATTTTTTTCCATGTATTTACCTCTCTTATTATTTTGTTTTTTTATTTATTCTTTATACTATTATTCTATAATTAGGATAACATATTTTACTTTTTTTAACAATTTTTATATTTTTTGGATATTCTTTTTTATTTTTGCATATATTATTATTGAGGAAGGTTCACTGTAAGTGTGAAGATCCTCTGTAGATAGATTGGAGCTATTGTTGCTCCTTTTATTTTTTGTATAAATATAGAATTATAAGAACAAAAAAATCTAATTTTTATATATTTAGATTTTTTATTAATAATTAAATTTAATTACTATTAAAACTTACTGGTTTTTGTTATTTTTTTTACTTTCCTTGGTGGAATATTTTTATCTGTTTCTTGGAAAATTGCAGTTTCTACTTCTGGATTATTGATAAAGGGACCTTGTAGCTTTTTGGCTAGACTTTCTTTTAATAGACTTTCTGATATTTTCATATATTTTAATTTATTATAAGAAAATACATTATTACCTAACTTAACAATTGATGGTATATCTAATATTTTGATATTGTCATTATAAAATGCTTTTGTTCCAATATATAATGCTTGTGGTTCATTAAAGTCAACTTCAGTTAAATAATTATTATCTCGAAAAGCTTCCTTACCAATATAAAATAGAGTTGTAGGAAATTGTACCCTTGTTAATCGACAATTTTCAAAGGCTTCAGTATGAATTGATCTTAATCCTTCTGGAAATATTATCCCTTTTATACTGCTTTCATAGAATGCTCTAAAACCAATTGATTTAATACTATTTGGTAATACTACAATATCAATATCTTTTCTACCTTGAAAGGCTCTATCAGCTATTTTTTCTACTGGTTCTTTAATAATTAAAGTTCTATTTTTTATATAATCTCTTTCTAGTCCAGTTTCTACTTTTATATTATTCATTTTTTCCTCCAAAATTTGCGGTGTTTTTTATTTTAGCATATATTGGGTTAAATTGCTAGAGTCTACTTGTTTAGTTGCAAAGTATGGTAATAGGACTGATAATAGTTCAAATTATAAATTTACTTAAAACGAAAGTCTTATAATATAAAATTTTGCTTCTATTCTAACTTATATTTATTAAAAATAATTAAATAATTAATAAATATTTATAATCATTATTTTTTTAACATCTTCTTTTTTGTACATAAAAAAGAGTTTTTTCAGTCACAATGTATGATATAATTATAGAAAGATACTTTTAACAATTAAGTTATATTTTTTATTGAAGAAGGAGTAATAAATGAAAGATAAAAAACGACTATTAAATGATTGTATAAAAATAGCAAATGAAAATATTGCTACAACAAAGGAACATTTATTTGGAGTTCTTTCTCTTTGTGATGCATTGATTCAAAAATATAATGTAGATAAGGATATTATTTTGATTTCATTTTATCTTATGGATTGTAAAATTGTAGAATCAAGACTTCTTAATAAAAGAAATGAACATGTGAAAATGGCAGTGGAATTTTCAGAAGAACTTCTAAAAAATTATAATATTAATAAAGAAGACAAAGAAAAGATTATTAATTGTATAGCTAGTCATCATAAAGATATACCTTTTAAATATTTAGAAGCGGAAATTGTAGCAAATTTAGATTGTTATAGATTTATTCATCCATATTGTGTGTTTTCCTATTTAATCTTTTTAACTAAAACAAGCAATGATATAAAAACAATAATAAAAAAAGCAAAAACTAAAATGGATGAAAAATATAAATATATTTCTTTAAAAGAAGTAAAAGATGATTTAGATGAATTTTATTTAATGTTTAGTAAACAATTCAATGTTATACTAGGAGAAAATTATTAAGCCTTACTAATCTCTCATTTTGGGGTACTTTTTCTTCAATCAATTCAGCATTTGTATTTTGAAGATTATTTAATATTACTAAAGCAATAAATCAGTGTAATCTCTCATATTCCCCTCTTTTGCAAGTTCTGGATTGTTATCTCTCCACTCTTTAGCTGTCATACCAAATAATGCCACATTTAAAACATCTGCTTCTTCGGCATATACAAATTTCTTTTGTACTTCTGTAAGAGTTGGAACTATATAAGTTTTTACTTCATCAGTACGAACTACATAATTTAACTTTGAAAGTATTCTATTAGCTTGCCAATCTATTTTTTCTTGATATGCTTCATTAGTTTTTAATCTTTCAAATTCAGTTATTAAATATAATTTGAACTCTGGAGATAACCAGCTAGCAAATTCAAAGGCAATGTCTGGATGAGCAAAAGTTCCAATGCTATACCTTCCGCCCTTAGAGATAATACCTATTGCATTGGTTCTTTTAATCCATTGAGATGGGGACATTGCAAAAGAATTTCTACCATACTCAGTTTTAATTTGGTCGAATTCGACCAAATTAAAATCAGGATTATGAATTTCTTCCC
>CAOJZZ010000059.1 GCA_948466315.1 uncultured Mycoplasmatota bacterium
TTAAAACCTTATCATATAAAGCGAAAACAAGGGGAATTTACATACCAAATCTTTTTAATGGGGTTATGATTTGGAAGTACACAATTTAGAAACATAAGTTAAAGAGATAAAGGTAGTAGATGTATCTATGGGCTTTTATCTCTTATTTTTTTAGAAAGGGTGTGGAAAAACTATGAATAATGAAAAGAAATTATGTGGGCTATATTTGAGAGTAAGCACGGAAGATCAAGCCCGTGAGGGTTTTAGCTTACCAGAGCAAAAAGAACGACTAGAACAATTTTGCAAATTTAAAGGTTATGAGATAGTAGATTATTACGAAGATGCTGGTATAAGTGCTAAAACAGGCAATTTAAGACCAGAATTTGAAAGACTTAAAGAAGATATTAAGAATAAGAAAATTAACACCATAGTTGCTTTAAAACTAGATAGAATAACTAGAAGTATCTTTGACTGGGAAAAATTAATGACATTTTTAGAAGAAAATGATGCTTATTTAGATTGTGCTAATGATGAAATAAATACAACAAATGCTAATGGTAAAATGATTTCAAGACTTTTAATGAGTGTTAGTCAAAACGAGATAGAAAGAACAAGTGAGAGAACAAAGATAGGTTTAGCAGGTGCGATTAAGCAAGGACATATTCCAAGTCAAGCACCACTAGGTTATAAACACGAAGATAAAAAGTTGGTAATTGACTACTCCACTAAAGATATTGTGGAAAGAATATTTAATCTTTATTATCAAGGGAATTCTTATCAAACTATATCTAATATACTAAATGAAGAAAATGTATTAGGTAAAACTAACTGGCGAGATTCTTCTATCACTGCTATACTTGAAAATGAAGTTTATAAAGGCGATTTCGTTCACGGAAAAAGAACAAAACATCCTACTTATTACTTTGATGTTGTTGAGCCAATAGTTAGTAAGGAATTATGGGAAGAATGCCAAGTGCAAAAGAAAAAGAACTCACGCAGTTATCAAAGAACACTAACATATCTTTATTTACAAAAACTTACTTGTCCTAAATGTGGTCGCTTAATGGGTGGAAAAGCCACTAAAAAGAAAAATGGTAATGTTTATTATTACTACTATTGTACTGACTGCAAAGTTAATTTAAAGGAAAATGTTATAAATGAATATTTTGATAATTTTGTACAAGAATTAGTAGAATATGATAGTGTTGTTAATCAATTCTTTCTACCTATGATTAAGCAAAAATTTGATGAACCTAGAGAACAATTAGAAAAAGAATTACTAAAGCAAAATGACAAACTAGAAAGAATTAGAAAAGCATATATTGAGGGTGCATTTGATTTAAAAGTTTATAATGAAGAAAAGAAAATCGTTGAAGATGCTATCACTAAATTAAATGATGAATTAACTGATACTGCAAGTTGTGAAGAACTAAACTTTACTCCACAAGATATATTATTAAAACGAGATATTGATTATATTAATCGAGTTAAGTTAAAAGATGAATATAAGAAAAGAACTAAAACTTGGAAAGACTATACTAGAGAAGAAAAATCTGACCTAATTATGAGATATGTAGATGAGATAAAACTAAAACAAAAAAATAGTCTAATATACGTTGATGAAATACTATTTAGAGAAAGTATCTGCAAACCTTGTAATGAATTATTTGATAAAGGTTATATTGATGTTAAAACCCCTGCTTTATTTGGTAATTTAGTTGGTGAGTTAAGATTCAGTAATTATCTTCCTGAAGAAGAAATTGGTAAACATATAATGAGATTAAGACAATATTATGATGTCGGTTATGAAGAAGCAACGTATTTTGTAGAAGATAGAGTTTTCTATTTTAACTTTATAAGGGATGACAGAGCAATAATAAGAGTATTCCCACTTGAAGATTATTGCAAGATAGACCCAGATATAAAAATGAAAGAATATAAATATGGAATTATCTATATTCGTGGTAGAGATGAATTTCAAATGCAAGATGTAAATGCTGCTTTTGATTATATACCTGATGAAACTAATGATAGTGTTATCTATATGAAAGAACCTATTCCAATAGAAATAGGCGTTAAACCAGTTAATATGGAAACAATGAAAAATGATACTTCTGGTCAAGGGCAACAAAGTTGCTAGTCTAGACCCTTGACTAGAAATAATTGAATAAATAACGGAACAAGTTTAAAACAAAAAAGTTTACTTTTCTTGTTTTAGACTTATCTACCATAAGAGATTTTTTGTTAACTTTTTCGAGGGAAAAGTTATAACAAACGTGGCACGTTTTGTTGTCGTAAGACAATGAAAGTGGCGATAGTTTGTTACCAAGACTTATGTAATTTTGTTTTATTGCGATTAGCTTTAAAACATTATGAAATAAGGCATAAGGGTTCTAGGGAAACTCTAGCCCACGAGGTAATTTTGATGGTACGTCAAAATACCTAGGGGGTTAAACATTTTGACAAATCCAAAATATGTTTAAAATAAGGAGTGTGATTTATATATGGACTTTGAATATAAAAAAGAATTTTATAATTTGAAATATGGCAAATGTTATTTAATTGATGAAAAGGAAAACTTGTATTTAATCTATGCTGATAAGTGTTTTAATCACTATATTGTTTGTACTTATATTGAGCCAAACTCTAATGCTATGATGAATCAAGAGTTCTTCCCTACTTTAGAAGATGCAAGAAAATATTTTAATGATAAATAAGGGGTTGATATTTTATGAACGAATTATCTTACTCACTACACTTAAGTAGTGATAAAAATAGAAAACCATCATCAAAAAATATGGCAAAAAGTAATGCTTCTGGTTCTACTTCTCTATCTAATAATGCTATTCAAAATGCAAAACAACTATCAAGAGTAGATAAACATAACTATCGTAAGTATGATAATAATAGCGAACTTATAGAAATAATAAAAGGTACTACTTCACTTTATGAAGATGTTAAAAATCTCTATTCAGAAGAATTTGAGGAAGCAAGACTTGAATATAATAAAGAACAAGAAAATAAAGGTAGAAATGATAGAAAGATTACTGATTACTTTAAAAAGATAAGTGATAATACTAAAAACGATCTTGCTTGTGAGATTATTATAGAACTTGGAGATAAGAAATACTGGGATACTAAAGATGATAAATTTAAACATAAAATGACTAATGTATTTAAAGAACAACTTAATGATTTACAAGAGTTAGTTCCTGATTTTAAAATTGCTTCAGCCATTATTCACTATGATGAAACAAGCCCACATCTTCATATTGTAGGTGTTCCTATAAAATACAAAAGCAAAAATGGTATGTCTAAACAAGTTGGTAAAGGTGATGTTTTCACTAGAGATAGTTTACGTACTATTCAAGATAAAATGCGAGTCTTATGTATCTCCAGTTTCAATAAAGAATATGGTCTTAATAATATTTTAAAGAATAAAGAAAAAGGTAGAAATAAAGATATAAATGTTAAAGATATGACTAACTACCAAGCAATGAAAGAAGAACTTAATAAAAATAAGAAAGCACTAGAGATTGCGAGTAAAAAATCTAATGAATTAGATAAAACTACAAATGATATTAAAGATACTATCAATAATCTAAAAAAAGCACCAATAGTTAAAAATACCTACACTATTTCAGAGAGTGATAGGAATAAAATTATTGAATATGTTGATAAGGTACAAGATACTAACAAAGATTTTAAAAAGACTGAAATGTTATCAGTAACCTTAAATAATGTAGATACTGAACTTCAAGAGAATAGAGAAAAAATTAAAATACTAACTGAAAACAATAAAGCATTAACTCTTAAAGTTGATACTCTATCTAAAAATATTGATAATAAAAACAAAGAGATTAAAGAGTTAAAAAACGATAATAAACACTTACAAGAAATGGTCGACTACTTTAAAAACTTATTTAGTAAATTAGTGAAATTTATAAAAAACAAGATGTTTGGTAAAGATAAAGAACGAGAAGATTATTGGAAAGTGTCAAAAGATATGTACGAACACGGCATATTTAGTGATGATACTATTGAATCAATTAAAGATGATTATATTTGGAACAAAGAAAATGATAAACATAAAGATAAAGGTCATGATGACTTTGAAATATAGATTAGAAGTGTTATAATTATTTCATTGATAAATCAACCAATTTATTTTTCAGAAAGCGAGGTAACAATGGGAAGTATAAATGTTTTAGAAAAAGAGAATAATATGATTAATGTTAACAATAATGTAGAAAATATGATTTATGAAATAAGAGGAGTTCAAGTAATGCTATCATCAGATGTAGCAAAGCTTTATCAAGTAGAAACAAGAAGAATTAATGAAGTTATTAAAAGAAACATTAAAAGATTCCCTGATACTTTCTGCTTTCAATTAACAGAAAATGAATTTTATAACTTGAGGTCGCAATTTGCGATCTCAAGTGAAAATAGTCATGGTGGTGTAAGATATTTACCTTATGTTTTAACAGAGCAAGGAATCATGATGTTATCAGGATTACTTAAAAGTGATATAGCAGTTAAAGTAAATGTACAAATTATTGATGCATTTGTAAAATTAAGAAGGTATGTTTCTAATAGTTTAATAAATAACGAAATGTTGTTAAATCATGAAAACAGAATATTAAAGCTAGAAAACACATTTAATAAAATGCAAGAAAAAGAAAAAATAAATACTATATTCTTTGAAGGTCAAATATTTGATGCCTACGCATTACTACTAGACTTATTTGATAATGCAAAAGAAGAAATAATTATTATTGATAATTATGCTTCCAAAGAACTTTTAAAAATTCTTAAAAATGTTAATAAAAAAATATTAATTATTTCTAAAAATTTTGATGATATATTAGTAAAAAAATACAATAGTGAATACTCTAATATAGAATTCAAAAATCTTGATATATTCCACGATCGATTTTTAATTATAGATAGAAAAAAATTATATTCTTGTGGAGCATCATTTAAGGATTTAGGTAAAAAGTGTTTTGCTATTAATGAAATGGAATCAAAAAAACTAATCGATGATTTGTTAGATAAAATTGAAAGTGTAAAATAATTAAAGTACTTTAGGTTGTTATAGGTGCTTAAATTTGGTCAGATTTCAAAAGGAAGAGCTTATTTAACTCTCCCTTTTTGTTTCAATACTATTAATTAGAAATTATAACTTTCTAGGATTTCACCGTCTTCATTATATATGGTAGCATCAACATTTTTCATATACAAAACTTGAAATTCTGGATTATCAAGTGTATATCCCGCTTCTATAGCCCAATCAAATTCATCAATTACTGCTTGTTTTACTGCCATATTATTACTATCATCAATTAATTCACAATTTATTCTAATCCAATTTTTTTCATCATATGCAACTATACATACATGATTATCTTTTTCTATTTGCTTTGATACATTTTTGTGTTTATTTGTTATCACATAGATTTTATTATTAACCATTATTGGATCTCCAAATGGTCTACAACTTGGCTTTCCATCACTAATTGTTGATAAATAATTTACTTGAGTATTTTCCTTTAAAAATTTAAATGTTTCATTCATTTTTAATCGCTCCTTTTTTTAAATTTCTATTGTTTCCCCAATGTCTAAAACTTTATAGTTAATATCAAACTTATCAAAATTTTTCTTCATATAATCAATATCAGTTGGATATTTTTCATTATCCATGTGAATAGGTAATACTAAATTCGCCCCTAATTCCTTAGCAAATAATGATGCTTCAAACGATGACATAGTAAGTCCATGGGCTGTTACAGGTAAAGCAACAATATCTGCTTTATAATCATTGTTAAAGCAGATAGTATCACTAGTAGTGTATAGTCTATGTTGTCCATCATCTATAATATAACCAACGTTTTCAAACACCTGACCACCATTTTTTAGCATGGGATTATATCCATGAACAGCTTTAACCACTTCAATTTTTATACTTTCAAATTCTAATATATCATTTTCTTTTACGATATTAAATTTTATTTCTGGATAAGTATTTTGTACTTCTTGTGTAGAATAAATAGGGATATTAATCTCTTTTAACACATCACTATTAATATGATCTCCATGTTTATGTGTTATAAGTATAATATCTACTTTTTTCCATTTTTCTAAAAATTTATCTTGATATTTTAAATTTCCTGCATCAATTAAAATCTTTTTATTATTTGTTTCAATCATTAAGCATGATTGAGGATATTTAGTTATTTTCATTATCTTTCTCTCCTTTTCATTTTGTTAATGGTGAATTTTCTTGTATTGGAATTAATCTAGTTTTTATAGTGTTGATAAAAGCACATTTATGTTCTATTTCAAATTTTTCTGTATCAGTTGTTAATTCATATTTTATAAATATATTAGGAATAAATTCATATCTATCACTTTGAAAGTTACCATAGGATGTTTCGCTTTCTGTATAACTACCTTTTAGCATACAATATAATAAATTCCATCTGTCACAAGATCCAACATCTGTTTCAGATTTTAGATTATCAGTATCTTTGAAAATTGGTTCTTCGTGCATATCAATTAATTTTGAATTTATGCTATTCTTATCGTAGTAACTTCTTAATAAGGAATCATTAAAATGTTGAGACAACGCTACATCAATGCATTTATCAACATCTGTATTTTTATTTATTACCATTAGCCGTATTGGAACGTTATTTATATAAAATATGATAGCATTATGCTTATTATTAATATTAATTTCTTTGTTATCTACTAAAATTTTGCAATTACAATTCTTAACTACTTTATAACTATCAAATGGAATTTTATCATCTTCAAATCCATCAATAAACGCTCCATTAAAACATTCATAGTGGTTATCATGTTGTTCTGTCCATAAATCTATTGTTCTTATGATATTCATTCACCTACACCTACAGGAACTTTTTCTTCAATTAGTTCGCTTTTTTCGATATCATTTTTCATTTCTGATTTTTCAACAATATCTTTAGATTTTTCTTGTCGTACATATTCCTCAATTTCATTCAACAATTTATCTTCATCATCATAATAAGTAGAAATTTCGGTTTCAATATTTTTATAAAACTCATTTAAATCTTTCATATATTTTTTATGAACTTCAATTACTATATTTTTTAATGAATCTATATCAATATTTTTATCATCATTAAGAGTAGAAATAGATATATTTTCTTCAGAAACATAATAGTTTTTATTAATTATACTTTTTACAAATTCAGAAAAATTTGGTGAATCTAAATTTAAAGAAAGTTCCTCATTTTCTTTTAAAAATTTAAAAAATACCTTATTATTCTCCATATTTTTGCATTCTTCTTCTAATTGCATTTTTACCTCCATCTAATATAATTGCAGCTTTTTCTATATTATCTTTGTACTCTAATGCTCCATATTTGTATGTAAAACTTGAATTTACACAATCTGCAATAATAATATTTTCTGCATCACCATTTATAACTATATTAGCATCATGTGATACTAGTATTATTTGTCTCTTATATTTCATTTTTTTAATCCATTTGGTTAATAATTTATATCTCGACTCATTATCAACATTGTCTTCGGGTTGATCTATTAAAAGTGGAATAGTTGAATTTTGATTTAATACATATTCCATTAAAGAATTTGTTTGTGTTCCAGGTGAAGAAACAAACAAATCCATATATTTATCATCTTTTTTTAGATAA
This sequence comes from uncultured Mycoplasmatota bacterium, assembly GCA_948466315.1. Taxonomy (GTDB): domain Bacteria; phylum Bacillota_I; class Bacilli_A; order RF39; family UBA660; genus CAOJZZ01. Next base: position 7,683 of record CAOJZZ010000059.1, read on the forward strand.
TGAATTATTTTGTTTTTACTTTCAGATTTAATACCTATTAGTCCTTTAAAATTTTCTGTAATACTCTCTTTTGAATATGAACCGTTGTAAATATCATCACGTTCTAAAAAATACTTAAATAATTCCTTATTTTTTAGTGTTTCTTTCTTATTTATTGTATTTCCATTTATAGCTTCTATTAAAATTCTTCTTGCAAATTCTACTGGATGTTCAACGTTATTATATTTTATAAAGTAAAACATGTTTTCATCTTCACCATTATATGCATTATATTTAATCTTTAATTCTGTATCACTTTTTTCAACTTCATATAATTTGTTTATTACTTTAATTGGATATAATTGCATTTCATATTCAGATATTAATTTATTTTTTATTGTATCTAATATATCATTTTTATTTTTTAAATCCTCATCTAGCGCTTCATTTTTTTCTTTCACAACTTTATATGCAATATTTTTAATTGATTTAACTTTTTGCTCATTCAAATTATGTTTTAATATACTTTTTAAAGAATAATTCACTAAATTAGATGTTAACTTTTTTAATTGATAATCTACAATATCTTCAGGAAATAGTTTTATGATGTATTCATAATAATTATTAATATTATCTTCTTCGTCTTTGAGGTATAATGGCAATAATTTTATTTTTTCTTCTTTATCGTTTGAAACTATTTTTCCTTTAATATTTAATTTTAAATTTTGAACAATATTCTCAACATTTATTGCTTCATAACTCATTCTTTTTATCTCTGATAGTGATTTTCTTATTTTCATTAATGTAATATTTATATCATCAATTTGTATTGAATCAAATTCTTCGCAAAAGTATTCCTTGATTTTTTTACTAGACTCATCACTAAATAGTGCATCTATATATGACTGGTTTAAATATTTAACAGACAAGTCTTTACTAATTTCACTATTTTCAAAATTTTCCATTTGTATTTCAAACTTATTTAAAAATTTTTTTCTAGAAGATGTAATAGTTATTTTAGAATTGCAGTTAAAATAATATCCAATTTTATCTATTAAAATACTTTTCCCTTTCCCACGGCCACCGATAATTACATTTAATCTGTCAGACAATTCAATCTTTTGATCATTAATTTTTATAGTTTTAATTTTTTGATTACCAGTTTTATAATTATTATTATCATAAAGAATTCTACTTTTTTCTGATCCAACCATTAAAATTCCGTTAAAGTTATTTAAAGCTAAAAAATATTGACTAGGATTAGATAAATAGTTTTTAAATTTATTATAATCGTGCGAATCAGAAAAATTACTAACACATTGTTCACTATCATCATAATATCTTTCTATAAACTCTTTAGCATAAGGTATATTGCTTTTATCACTTTCCCAAAAAACAAAGAACTGTGATGAATACATTTTAATTCTATTTATATTTTTTTCAGTATCATCATCATTCCACTCTGTTTCTATGCCCCTAATTCCCTGTTTAAATGCATGTGGTGAAATTGCAAACTTGAATCCATTTTCAAATAAATATGAAACAAAATCATCAAAAGTCCCCTTATCATTTTCGCTCAAATACTTATTTATTATTTCAATTTTTTCATAGTCTTCATCTTCTGGAAAATAAAATAATATATGTTTTGTTTTTTTTGCATTTGATGTTATTTTCAAGTCTACTTCTATACCAGGAATAACAGTAACATTGAGATTAATCGCTTTTTTCTTAAATATATTATATATTTCTTTATCAAAATAATTGTGATCTGTAAAGGATATCATACCTAACTCATTTTCTGAGTCATTAATAATAGAAATAATAGTATCGATATATGTATTTTTATCATCATTATCATACGAATTAGCTGAACTATTATATTTATATGGTGTATGAACATGCAAATCCCAAATATTAGGTTTTCTTACTAGCTTATCCATATAACCTCAACTCCTAATATTAATTTTACCAAAAAGTTGTCATTTTTTCGAGACATAAAGGCAAATTTGTGTTAAAATATTATTAGAAACGGAAGATAATATGTACTCTTTCGTTATTGGAAAAAAGTTGTAGATAACTACGACACCCGCTCCAATTGAAAACAACTTACGGACTGTAACAAGTTCGTGAGTTTTTTGTTTTGTTAAAAGGCTTAAAGTTCTCTTTCTAGGAAGGAGGACTTTTTTGATGTTGGAATTTAAAACTATGGAAACATTAAAGCCAAATACTGAAATCTTGGAGGTAATTAAAGATTATACTTACAAAATTAAGAAAGGAGCTATAAAACATCTATTACATACCAATTTACAAGTTATAGAGCCTACAGAGTATCAAATTACATATCCTACTACTCTTACAATTTTAGAATATAAAATTAATGAAATATCTAATAAGCCATTTTACATCAAAGAGCATAATCAAAAATATTC
>CAOJZZ010000060.1 GCA_948466315.1 uncultured Mycoplasmatota bacterium
TTTTCTTGTGTTATATTTTGTTCTGCTTTTTGTACTGCTTCTTCTGCTGCTTTTACTTTGTTATTCTCATTTAGTGTTTCTTGTATTTTGTTTAGTCTATTTAGAAGCTCTTGTTTCTTTGTTGAATCTTTTAATGCGTTTACTAATTCTTTTGCTTTATCGATATTTTCTTGTGTTATATTTTGTTCTGCTTTTTGTACTGCTTCTTCTGCTGCTTTTATTTTGCTTTCTTCGTTTTCATTATTACCTGGAGTATTAGTATTGTTATTATCTTGATTGTTATTACCATTATTTGTTATATTGTTATCATTTGTGTTTGGTACTGTAACATTGTTATTTGGGGCTTGTGTTGGTACTCGATTAGCCCCATTAGTTTGTACATTTGCTCTATTTTGTATAGGCTGATTTTCATTTGTATTTAAAGTACCATCTTCTATATTCATTTCAGGTGTATTAGTAATTCTATAATTTGAATCACTGCTATTTGCATTTGTATCTTCATCTTGTTCTCTTTCTCCATCCATAGTTCCAGTTCCTTCAATTTTATCTTCACTTGGATTTGCAAACACAAAAGTACTAGTTCCTAAAAATAGGAATAGTATAACAGCAATTATAATTCCTCTTTTTTTATTCATAAATTATCCCTTCCTCTATTATATATAATATACAATTTTATAATAAATTTTGCAATATAAATATTATAAAAATCAAAATTTATTGGTAGTTTTTAATTTTTATAGTTGATTCTCAATAGAAAAAGATAAACCCTTAATTTGAGTCTATCTTTTATTTCTATATAATTTTAAATTTATTTATTGGCCAAAACCGTATTATAACTTTACCAATAATATCTTTTTTACTTATTAACCCTATTTCTCTACTATCTAGAGAATTTACTCTATTATCTCCCATAACTAAATACATATTTGATGGTATTTTATTATAGCCTAAGTCTTTCAAATAAAAATCATCGTATTTTAGATTTTCACTTATATATGATTCTTTGAATTTTTCATTATTTATATATAGAATACTATTTTTTATGTATACATTATCTCCTGGTAGTCCAATTACTCTTTTAATTAAGTATTTTGTATCCTTGTACTTTAAAGAAATAATATCTCCTCTTTTTACATCTGTAAGACGATAATTAAACTTTCCTAAAATAAACAATTCCTCATCTTTCAAGGCTGGATGCATAGAATTACCAACTACTTTAGTTACTGAAAACACATATTGTATTATAAATAAAATTACAATAACAAAAGCAATACTTTTTGATGTATCTTTTAAAAATTCTTTAATTTCTAGCCAATCCATTATTATTCTCCATTCAAAGCTTAATCTAAATTTATATTTGCTGCTTTAGTTGATTGTTCTGCAATAACTTTTACCTTTAACTTTACCATTGGTTGAGTATCATAACCAGTATCATTATTGTCAGTTATAGCACTATTTCCTTTTTCAGTATCAAGTTTATCTTTTTCTTCATCTTCATAAAAGTTCCATTTCCAACTAATAGTATGTTTATTTACTTTTAATGGTTTATTAGCAGGATAAACATCATCTTCTCTTAATAAATTTTCTAGAAAAAACTTTAATGTATTAATATCAAGATCATTATATATTCCATCTAAACTATATGTAATTCTTCCTACTGTATCTAATGCTTCTAAAACCTCAATTCTAAGTGTATAATTAGTCTCTGGTGCTCCCGTTATAGTAAATGTATATTCACCACTAGTTCCTGGTGCTACAACAAAATCTCCATTAGTAGACTTAACTATTTGATCATTAGTTTTATTAACATAAGAATCGCTAAATAAATCAATGTCTCTTGTTATATTTAAATCCCATTTAGCAGTTCTTGCAGAATCTGTTTTATCAACTAATGTTTCTGTATATCTTGCATATGTTCCACTTAGAGAATAAATGCTAATTATTGTTGTAATTATTAATACTAATATAAATTTCTTTTTCATAACCATCCCGCCTTAATAACATGTGTATGTATATATAGTACTACACTTTTTTTGATTTTGACAATACCTTATTGATATTTTTTACAATAAATTGATAGGCTAATTAAAATTATTTCATTTATCTACTTTTTATTCTTTATACTAAAAAAGAAGTTTTACTCACTTCTTCATAAAATCACAAATATTTTTAAAATTATATTTTAATTCATGACTTACAGCTATTGGGCTAAGACCACTTAGTTCGTTATAAAAATATACTGTGTCATCACTAACTACCAAAATGTCATTATTATGAACCTTCCATTCTGTTATATTTGGTAATTGAAACAAGAGTTTTGATTTAGTTTCATTATCTTTTGGAGAAAAATATATCTTACCATCTTTTGTTTTAAAATAATAATTGTCATTTTCTTCTTTTATTTCTGATTCTTGATACTTTTTGGTTATTTTTTTATTAATTATATTATTAGAAAAATAAACTTTTTTATCTATAAAATCTGATTTCGGTATTGTTACTAAATTCTTATTTTTTAATACCTTGTAACCATCATTACTATTTCCTACTTCTTGCTCTTTTTTAGTAGTAGGATCAATACTATATTGTTTTTCAGTTTGTAAATCTGTAATATATAATTTATTATCATATACGCCATTAAAATAATAATCTAGAGATAGTGGTGTTTCTAGGGGAATTGCCCCTTTTCCCGAGTCTTTTATATTATAATAAAATAAATCACTTATTGCTGTTGTTATATCAGTATCTCCTGTATAAATATAATATTTATCAACTAAAGTAGAATTAATATTTTCATATTGATCTTTTTCTAATAGTTGTTTATTTATGATTTTATCATTTTTTAAAATATATATTCCTTTATAATTCCATATTGTAAAAATATAATCGGATAAAATATTATTTTGATATACATTTAACCTATTATCTATAGACTTTTTAGTTAAATTTTTATCTTTCCAGTAAGGATTATCATAACCCATTTTTTTTATTTTACTAGTAATTTTTTTAATACTTTGATTATTTATTTGTTTTAAATAAGAATAACTTACTTGTTCACCTTTATAAATACAAGAAACATCTGATGATATCTTTCTTTTATATATAGGGAAAATACATTTTAAGTCTTTTGTACTAAAATATTTGATATCACGAATAATTTTGTCCTGTTTATTTAAGTCTTTATTTAGGGAAAAGGTGTAGAATGATTTATCTTTATCTTTTATTGTAAAATCATAAAGAGAATCATTATCCTTAATAGCAAACTCTTCCATAATTTCATAAGTATTATCTTTTGTTTTTAAGTAATAAGTTGTTTTATGATGACTTATAAACAAATTAATAATAAATTGTAATAAGAGGGTTAATAAACCTAATGTTAGAAGAATAGGAATAATTTTTTTCATACTCTATCACCGATTTTAGTATAACAAAAAATCAAAACATTATAAAGTGTTTTGATGGTATCTTGGTAATTTTGTTAAATATTTTCTTTGATTATAAATCTATATTATATTGAACTATCCTTAATGAAAAAATTACTAGTAATAGACTTTATAAAACTGTAATGTTATTTTTATCGAACTTTTATAGTATTTTTCTAATACTACTCCAGTTATTAAAACCAGAACTTAGAGATAGCCTTTTAGCCCTTTTTACTTTTCTTTCTTCACTTACTTTAATATTTCTTATATTGCCTATAGCATGATTAAAATACTTAATAGCTGTTAAATCATCAATTTTCATATTCGTAATCTAAAACGCTTGTATCTAAACCGCATTTTATACAACCGAGTGTAAATTGTCCAATTCTTAGTTTTCTATTAATATCTTTGATTTGTGTATATAAGAATTTATCTTGTTCTTCTAATACTAGATATTCTTTTACTCTAGCACAATTTTTTTCAAGTTGTTCCTTTTTATATAAAACTGTTTCTAAGTGATTTATCTTTTCACCTAATTCAATTGTTAACTTTATCATTTCTTCTTCCATTAAAATATTTTAGATTGTATATTAGCTATCTTTAATATCTACTTTTCACCAACACCATACTTTTTCTTTTCTTCCATCATATAATTTGAAATATTAGTTTCAATCTCAGAAAGTGCGCTTTTAGCAACATTTGATAAGGTTACAAATTCTTTTATAGTATCAATGTGGACCTTTCCCCAAATAACACCACTTGTTATTTTTAAGTCATTAAACATATCTGGAGTAATAGAATTTAAAAAATAACCAATTACTACCCTTTTTCTACCTATTAATATTCGTTTATTCGTTAGGGTAACTACAGCTGAACCAAAGATATTAAAAGGATTATCATTTTTTTGGGCAATGAAAGAATAAAGAACTTCCTCATCAGGATTTAAATGTTTTTGTACAACAGATGAGTTTTTTGCTATTCTCCAGCCAATAGTCATTGGATGTTTTGCCTTAAATTTTAAAACTTGTTCATATACTGTTTCCATGCTCTCTTACTCCTTAATAAATCCATTTTTAGCAAAAAACTCTTTATAGCCAATACTATCAGTAAGTCCATCTACTTTATCAACTATTTTTTTATCAGATACAACTAATAAAAGTGGTGTTCCATATCCTGCACTAAAGTAATCGTCTGAGCTTACTAATTCTTGCTCATCACTTTCTGATAATTCATCTGTATTCAAATAATTAACATCGATATCATATTTATAAGCGACATTTCTGATGATTGGTTCAGCTACTTGACAATAACTACAAGTAGGTCTAGCTATTAAAACTAAGCTTTTTTCACTACCAGCGTATAAATCTAAATATTTAGAAATATCAATTTCAGTTAACTTCTTTTGTTCTTTCTCTGTAATTGATGAACTTTCTTGTTGAGCATTAGCCATAATGGTATTACTATCTCGTGATGTTTCGTTAGTAGTAGTTGCAGTAGTAGTATCATCTTTACTATTCATAGATACGAAAAAACTAAGTAAACAAACTAAAATTACTCCTCCACCTATTAAAATACCTTGTAATATCTTTTTATTATCTTTTTTCATAAGTTCCTCCATTTCTTTTTAAGATTATACCATATTTATAAATAGTTTGCTATAACTTGAAAATAAATTCTTATTTTGTCGAGAAAAAACAATTAATTTTTTTTTATTAAATCATATCCTTTATTAAGGATGTGATAGTATTAAAACAATTGGATTACCTAGAAGTCTACTTTTTTATTATGATAAAGATTTATGGATTGAATTTTTTAAACAATTAGGGTGTCGTGTAGTTATTAGTGAGGCAACTAATAAAAAAATACTAGAAGATGGAGTTTCTCTTGCTAATGACGAGGCTTGTCTTTCTTTAAAACTATTTTTAGGACATGTAAAAAATATAAAAGATAAATGTGATTATGTCCTAGTACCAAGACTTTATTCTATAAAAAAGGGTGAACAAGTTTGTACAAATTTTAATTGTCTTTATGATTTAACAAGAAATGTTTTAGATGTTAATATTTTAAATTATAATATTGATTTATGTGAACGTCAAAGTAGACTTAAGGCCTATTTAAAGTTAGGTGAAAAGTTGGGTTATTCGTACATCAAATCTTATAAGGCCTATAAAACAGCAGTAAAAAATGCCCTATCAATAAGACTACATTTAGAAAAAGAACAACAGAATCTTTTAAAACGACAATCTATTAAAATACTTTTAGCTGGTCATCCTTATAATCTTTATGATGCTTTGGTGGGCCTACCTGTTACTAAATTTTTAAAAGAAAATAATATTGATATTTTCTATAGTGATAGGCTGCCACATAAATTAATAGATAAAGAATGCGATAAGATTTCTGCAGATATTCATTGGACTCATAGTAAAGAAGTCATGGCTAGTATTAATTATTATCAAGATAAAGTAGATGGTATTATCCTACTTTCTTCATTTCCTTGTGGACCAGATTCTCTAAGTAATGAATTAGTTTGTCATAAAATTAAAAATATACCTGTTATTAGTTTAATTTTTGAAGACTTAAATAGTGAGGTTGGTGTTATTACTAGGTTGGAGAGTTTTATTGATATTTTAAAAAATATAAAGGAGGAAAAACATGGAAAAGATAATTAGTTTTCCTCATCTTGGAGATTATTATATACCTATATCCTTATTTTTAAAAAGAACATGTAATTTAAAAGTAAAACAAGCCCCACCAATTACAAAAAAGACTTTAGAAATAGGAACAAAATATGCACCTGATTCTGTTTGCATTCCATTTAAATATAATCTTGGTAACTTTATAGAAGCACTAGATGATGGAGCAAATGTCTTATTTACAGCAGGTGGAGGATGTAGATATAATTACTACGCAGAAGTTACAGAGACTATTTTAAGAGACTTAAATTATGACTTTTCATTTTATAAAATAATTTCTAAAGATAGTTTAAAATCAAAAGAGTTATATCATATTTTTAAAAATCTTAATAAAAATCTTAATGTTTTTAAATTTATTCATAATGCTTTATATACTCTACTTTTTATTTGGGATATGGATAAAATAGATAAGATTATTAGAAGTAATATTGGATTTGAGAAAGAAAAAAACTCTTTTATAAAATTAAAGAAACAAATGTTAAATGATTTTTCTAAGACTAATTCTATGTTTAAACTTACTCTTTTATATTTTAAATATAAATATAAATTTAGAAGTATTCCTATTCAAAAAAAGAATAATCCATTAAAAATAGGGATTATTGGTGAGTTATATACTTCTATGGAACCATACTCTAATTACTTTTTAGAAAAAGAACTAGCTACTATGAACATTGAAATTAAACGTTATACTAATTTATCGTATTTGATATGGCAAAAGAGATTTTGTAAAAGGCATATGTTAAGAGTTACTAAGGATTATTGTAAGTATAGTCTGGGAGCAGATGGTTTGGATAATGTATATCGTACAATAAAATTGATTAATAAAAAGTATGATGGAATTATACATATTAAGCCATTTGGATGTACACCTGAGATTGGTGCTATACCAATTATTCAGAAAATTACACAGAAAAATAATATGCCAATCATTTTCTTTTCATATGATTCTAATACTTCTGATGAAGGGTTAAAGACTAGGTTGGAGGCTTTTTATGATTTGATTACTATAAGGAGGGATCATTACGATTAAGGGATATTTAGGAATAGATATTGGTTCTATTTCAACTAAAGGAGTAGTTATTGATAAAAATAATAATATTTTAGCTTCAGCATATTTATGGACTAAAGGTAATCCAATACAGGCAGTTAAAGAAGTTCTTAAAGTTTTAAAGAATGAGCTAAGTAATAAAGAGGTTAAAATTGTTTCTGTTGGAACTACTGGTTCAGCTAGAAAATTGATTGGTAGTATTTTAAATGCTAGTATTATAAAAAATGAAATTACTGCTCATGCTATTGGTACTTTATCAATTTATCCAGATATTAATACTATTATAGAAATTGGGGGACAGGATTCTAAGATTATCCTTATTCAAGATGGTATTGTAACAGATTATGCTATGAATACTTTGTGTGCTGCTGGTACAGGATCTTTTCTTTCAAGTCAGGCTAAGAGATTAGACGTTTCTGTTGAAGATTTTGGAAGTATTGCTTTAACTAGTGAAAATCCGGCTTTAATTGCGGCTAGATGTACAGTATTCGCTGAAAGTGATTTAGTTCATAAAGCCCAAATGGGGTATCAAAAAAAGGATATTATAGCTGGTCTTTGTAGAAGTGTTGCTCTGAATTATTTGAATAATGTAGCTAAAGGAAAAAAAGTACTTAGTCCTATTATTTTTCAGGGAGGCGTTTCTAAAAACGTTGGTGTTGTTAAGGCATTTGAGGATATTCTTGATACTGATATCATTACTGATGATAATGGGCATTTAATGGGAGCATTAGGAGTAGCAATTCTTGCTCAAAAAGAAAAAGAAATAGATTTTTCTTTTGATGTTATTGATACAGATTTTAAAACTACTAGTGTTAATTGTTCTAATTGTCCAAATAATTGTGAAATTATTTGTGTAAAAAAGAATGACGAACTTATTGATTCGTGGGGAAATCGTTGTGAAAGAGGACGAATTGAAGTATAGTTTTTAAGTGGGTAAAATGATTGCTAGTTTATTTAGATGTTTAGTTCACTTATTAATCTTCTTTTAAATAATTGTTTTTTATTTATTATGTTAATCATTTTAAATTATATTGATACTTAATTATAAAGATATGTTTTTTAGACATGTCTTTTTTGTTATTTTGTGTTACTTAAGCAAATTATTCAATATTTATATTTAATAATGTTATTTTAGCATAGCCATTTTCAGTATTGCCTATTATAGTACTTTTACCATCATGAGAAGGCATTTCTGTATATTCTTTTTTTTCATTAGTCCAAGTATAGCCTGTTCCATCTATCATTTTAGTATTAGTAAAAACCTTATTACTGTAATGAATTGAACAATTATTATCAGATGTTCCTGTTATACAACCATTTTTTGGAGTTTGGTCTTTTTCTGAAGTGATTGCTACACAACCAGTGTGGCCTGATATGAAAGATGAACCACCTGCTCCTCCACACCAATAATTTGCCCCAGCATTTCCAACACTTGTATTAGTATTAACACCACCCCTGTAATATCCAGAACCGCCCCCATATCTATCATTACCATTACAAATATTTCCAGTATATACTGGAGAACCTGCTTTGTCAAAGAAGCCTTTACTAGGACCTCCGCCTTCTGTTTGAGTAGCCCCTGTTGTACAAAAGTCTCCATAGCCTGTTATTCCACCACCTGCTCCACCATGACTGTTCAAACTTCCTCCTGCTCCACCCCCAGCAGCCACCATAATTCTTGAATTTAGACTGATATCACTATCCCAATTTTCTCCTATTAATCTAATATCGGTAGCTCCACCACCATAATGATTATATACACCATTACAAGCATAGCTTCCACCACTTGCTCCATTAAAAGAATATGTTCCAAATGTTTTATTACTTGACCAATTGATACCTTTTTCTCCTGTATAAATATAAAATTTAGTATTTTTAACTAGTTTTATTTCACCACTAGTATAAGCTCCTTTGCCACCATCATTACTGTCTTTTTTATTAGCACCACTTGCTCCCCATAATTCTATCTTATAAGTACCATTATATGGAACCAGAAATTCTTGAGCTAAGGCTTGATATTCAAAAGTCCAAATCATCTCCTCATCTAATATAAAATCATACTTTAAAATGATCATACTTTGATTATTATTATTTTCTAAATTTGTAACTTTCATTTGAAAAGTATGTGTAGTATTTGCTTTAATCAGTTGATTATCTTCTAGTCCTATTAATTCATATTTAATAGAATTGTTGGAATATGTTAACTCCTTTATATCTGATATAATACAATCTTTATCCTTAGTATTCTTAATAGTTATTTCATAAATAATACTTGAATTACTATTAGGTAAAGTTATATTTATACTAGTAGTATCTTTAGAAAAAGCACCTTTATATGTTTCATAGGCACCTTGTGTTTGATCTATTACTTTTAAATTTATAATACGTATGTCTTTATCTATTCTTATATGTGCATCTCCATCAATAAACATATCAGTATTTAAAGCACTATAAATAATTGAATTAGATAATACTATAAAAGAAATCAAAAGTATTATAATATTGTTTTTTTCTATCATCATAATCTAGCCCTCTTTTTTATTCATAAAACAAAATACTTTATGTTTTTATTGCACATGCAAATACCACGTGCTATGCGCGTGGTAATATATCTTTTAG
>CAOJZZ010000061.1 GCA_948466315.1 uncultured Mycoplasmatota bacterium
AATCAATATCTCCTTTATTGGTAATAGTAACCTCATAAATCATAACAGAATCACTGCTTGGAAGAGTTATTTGCATACTAGTAGTATTTTTAGAATAATCACTATTATATGTTTCATAAGAGCCCTGAGTTTGTTCTAAAACCTTTACATCAGTAATACGAATATCTTTATCCACTCTAATATGAGCATCTCCATTTATAAACATCTCTGAGTTTAAGGCACTATAAACAATTGAATTAAATAATATGATTATTAATATCATTACTATAAACATATTCCTATTTTTCATAATACCAACAAACCTTTCATCTATTTAATACTATCTAAATACTTCCTATTATTTTGTCTAATTTTATCTAAATAGCAAAATTTGTATTGATATAATTTATAAAATAAAGCGAAAAACAATCATAAAGGTGGCTACTTTATGATTAAATAAAACTTTTCTTTTTTAATATAATCTTTAAAAAGATATGACTAAATTCTTGACTAGATTTATAAATATAATTATTTTCTTAATGATAATATTAAACTATTTCCTTTAACTATATTTATATTTAATTTAGTATAGACTAAGTTTTGACTAATTAATAAATTAAGTTTTATAAAAACACCTATATTTACCAATAAAACATATGTTAAGGATGTCTAAATTTATTGATAAAAAGGTAAAATTATAGTATATTTAATATAGTGAAGTAGCAGAATATGAAGAATTTTATCTTCATAAAGTAGCCACCTTTATGGCAACAATTCCCCTTAAAAATAGATAAAAAAGTAGAGAACCTTGTTTATTTAGTTTTCTACTTTTTATTTTACAGAGATATTGCCACTTGTAGTTTTTATTTTTAATTCTAGAGGATTAAATCTATCATTTCTTTTAATACTTACATTACCACTTATTGTCTTAGTATTAATATAAATAGGCCCTACATTTTCTATTTTCACATCACCACTCATTGTATCTATAGTAGAATCAGTATTCATATTTAGATTTTTTATTTTAATATTTCCTGATATTGTTTTTAGATGACAATTTTTATTAATACTCTGGATATTTATATCACCTGATGTCGTTGTTGATATTAAATTATTAACCTTTTTAATACTTATATTTCCAGATCTTGTAGAAATATTTGCTTTCTTACTTGAATTTATTTTTATATCACCAGAAATTGTTTCTAATGAAATATTTGAATTTATAAAGTTTGCTACAAAGATATCTCCACTTATTGTATTTATATAAATATTTTTATTGTAACTTTTAGGGACTTTTATTACTATTTCGTCTTCTTTTTTTCTAAAACCTAGGGAAAAATTACTATATTTTTTCTTTTTTATATTTAAATTGTTATTAATTTTAGTAATATCCACTCCTTTCTTATTATTTCCATAAATAGTTAATTCTATATCATTAGTGAGGCTTTCTTCTACTTTTATATCTTGATAAGTAGTATTAATATTTATATTTGTTATCTGTTGTGGAGAAAATACTCTATTATAAACTTTTTTATTATTAGCGAAAATAAATTTACCTGATAGAATAATTATAAATTCTAATAAGAAAATAATTAAAATTATTAAAACTAAAACCTTAATAATAGTTGTGTTTTTTGATTTTTGCACTTTTACACCTCTTTTATATCAAGAAGTATACCTATTTTTTTAGTTGCATTCTAGCAAGTTCAATTGGAAATTTGTCAATTATAATTAACATTTTTGTATAAAAGAAAAAGACATATATTACTTTTTAAAGGTAATATATATCATTTATTTTACTTTTTTCCACATAATTGTTAATACATTTAGAATAGAAATAAATGTTACTCCTACATCAGCAAAAACGGCTAACCAAATAGTTGTTTTTCCACAGATTCCTAATATTAAGACAAGTATTTTCACAAATAATGCAAAAATTATACTAGTTGTTATTTTTCTTTTAGTAATGTTAGCAATAGAAATTGATGTTTTTATTTTTAAGATATCATCTTTCATTAAAACTATATCACTAGCTTCAATAGCAGCATCACTACCTAAATTTCCCATAGAAACCCCAATATCAGCAATTTTTATAACAGGGGCATCATTTATTCCATCACCTACAAACATTACCTTGCCCTTTTTTTGATACTCTTTTACTTTACTTACTTTATCTTGTGGTAGAAGATTACTACTATAAGTTTTAATTCCTATTTCTTCAGCAATATTTTCTACTATTTCTTTTTCATCACCAGATAAAATTATAATATCTTTTATATTAGTATCTTGAAGGGACTTAGTTAAGTATTTGCTACTTTCTTTTATCTTATCTGATATTACTATATAACCTTGATAAATATTATCAATAGCTAAATGAGTAATACTTCCTACTTCATTTACTTCTTCTACTTGGATATTATTTTCTTCTAAATATTTTTTATTACCAATTAAAATATTTTTATTATCAATTAGACAACTAATTCCCTTTCCACTAATTTCTTTATAATCCTTTACCTCTAGTCGTTTTTCTAAATTAGCTTTTTCTTTAATAGCTTTAGCTATAGGATGAATGGAAAATTCCTCGGCACTAGCTATGATAGTTAGAAAATCTTTTTCAGATAATTTTTTAGTATGTATTTTAGTAACAGTAAAAACACCTTCAGTAATGGTTCCTGTTTTATCTACCATTAAATAATCAATATCTTTTAAATTTTCTAACTCCCTACTTCCTTTCAGCAAGATACCTTCACTACTAGCTTTGCCTATACCACAAAAATAACCTAAAGGAACTGAAATAACTAAAGCACAGGGACAAGAAGTAACTAAAAATACTAAGGATCTATAAAGCCAAGTTTTTAAATCATTGCCTAAAGCGACTGGAATTATTACTAAGGCAAGTGCTAAAAATACGATTATTGGAGTATAAATTTTAGCAAACTTACGAATAAAAGTTTCGGTATTTGTTTTTCTTTCATTAGAATTTTCAATTAATTCTATAATTTTAGAAGCAGTTGAATCTTTATAAGTAGTTTCAGCTTTTATTTTTAAAATACTTTCCTTATTAATACAACCACTTAAGATATGATCTTGTTCTGTTACTTTTTTAGGCGTTGATTCTCCTGTTAGTGATTTAGTATCAAGATAAGAACTTCCCTCTATTACAATACCATCAAGTGGTATTTTTTCACCAGGTTTTACAATAAAAATATCACCTTTTTTGGCATTTTCAATAGACTTAGAAACTATTTTTTGATTTTCTAATAAATTGATTTTATCTACTCTTAAATCCATTAATTTTGTAATTGATTTTTTACTATTTTCAACAGCTAAGTGGGAAAAGTATTCACCTATTTGAAAAAGTAATATTACAGTAACTGCTTCTAGATAACTTTTGATAAAAAAGGCTCCAATTGTTGCGATAATCATTAAAAAATTTTCATCAAAGATTTCACCTTTTTTAATATTTTTAAAAGATTCTATATATAATTCATAACTAATAATTATATAACTTAAAAGTAAAGGGATTATTTGATATGTTTTTGGTAGTAAGAATGCAAGAAACAGCATAATACTACTTATAATAATTTTTATTAATTCTTCATTGAAATACTTTTTCAAACAATCACCTCCCCTATATGTTCTAAGCCATATTCTAGAATAATTTTGATATGCTCATCTGATATCCTATAATAAACATTCTTCCCTATTTTTTCTGTTTTAACTAAATTAGATGCACGTAAATTTTTTAATTGATGGGAAATAGCTGATTGACTAATATTTAGGATTTCACTAATTTCATTAACGCATAAAGGTTTATTTAATAAGGCGTCTAAAATTCTTAATCTTGTTTGGTCACCAAATATTTTAAAAAATTCACTTAACCCATATAATAATTCTTTACTATGTATTTTCATATAACACCACTTTCATATGTATATTTGTTCATATATTCATATTATAATATATATTATGCAAAGTCAAGAAAAAAGTAATTTTTACACTGATCTAAATATCCTCATTGCCACTTATCTGAGTTATTTATTGTTAAAAGAATTATCATATCATTCTTAATTTAGACATTGGTATCATACTTATTTTTTCATATAATTTCGCTTTCCAATTTCTCCTACTTTTAATTATATAGCTTATTTTAATTCCTCACAGTCAAAAAAGAAAGTTCAAGTAATAAGACTTGAACTATACTATTTAATTATTTTGCTTTCCAAAATAGATATGCGTCTTGTAAATTTTTGTATTCCTAATTTGATATTATGGATTTCAGCAAGCATTTCTTTATATTTATTACTCATCCTTCTTTACCAGAGATGTTTATTTAACTATTGTAAAAGACTATCTATATTAAATACTGAATTACTACCACTAGCTTTTGGAAGTTCACCATTCCATTTTTCAATCAATTTTTCCTTAATAAGATTATCTGTTAAACTAGCTTGTTTTAATTCATTTGCTTGTTTTTCCGCTTCTGCTTTGACTATTTTCTTTTCTGCTTCTATTCTTTCCTTTTCTAATTCTTGTTTTGCTGTTAATACTTTTTGTTCTGCGACTTGTTTTTCTTCTATGGCCTTATTAAATTCTTCACTAAAACTAAAGTTGGTAATATTAAAATTATCTATTGATAATCCATACTTTTCTACTTTAGATTGTAACATTTTCATACACTTAATACTTACTTCACTTCTGTTTGTAATCAATTCTTCTGCTGTATAGTAAGATGTAATTGCTTTTATACTTTCTTGTATAGCAGGTTGCAATATAACTTCTTCATAATTTGTCCCAACATTTTTATATAATTTTATTGCCTTTTTACCATCTACTCTATAATTTACTGCTAATTTCATATTTACATCTTGTAAATCTTTACTTGCACTAGTTGTATCTAATTCTACCTTTTGAACTTGAATATTTATTTTGACTATTTTTTCTATAAACGGTAATTTAAAATTAACTCCCTCGTCTATTTGTTTATTTATTACTTTTCCAAATCTAGTTTTTATTCCAACTTGCCCACTTTTTATAGTCCTAAATCCTCCAAAGAATATAACCATAATTATTATTACCGATATCATTGCAATTACATAACCCAATATTTTTTTATCTTCTTTCATTTAAAATCACTCCACTTCTAATTTTTTATAATCTATTTTATCAAAATAAATGCTTTAATTGTAATTATTTATAAAGAAATTTTAAGTATTCTAATTCTTTTACTTATATTTTAATATTACAATAAATTTCTTTTAGATTTGGTATTTTTAAATTTTCCTATTCTATCAATACCTAGTCCACTTAAAGTAAAAATTATAGTCTGTAGGTTGTAGCCATATCTTGGTGATACTTCAATAAATAAATAGATACCAAAATAAACAAATAATATTAATAAAATACTAATTACTCGCTTATCTAAAATATTATTATAGGGAAATATTCCTATTAGAAACAATATAAATATCAAAAATAATATACCATTACTAATAAATAATATAATATTTAGAATATTTTCGTTGATAGAATTGTTAATTATAATATTAAAACTACTTTTAGTAAAAGTAATAACTTCTTTTTTTAGAAATAGAATGGGAAATTTTAAATAATCACTTTTTATTCTTTCTACTAATAATTTCTCTTGCTCTTTTTTACTTTTCCCAAAAAATTCATTTTGATCATTCACATTATACATTCCATTAGACTCTACACTTAAACCAACATAAAACTTCCATAGAGGAACATTGTTTTTTAGACCACTTTCATTTATATTACTAATTTTAAATAAAATATTAAGCCCTTGGGTTATAATGATGAATACTAATAAAGTAAGAGATAAGTTTTTTATAATAGTCTTATAGTTTCTTTTATTAAAATAAAGAATTCCTATAAGAATAAAACTTACTAAAAAGACAATAGCTTCACTCCTTATGATATTGCTTAGTCCAAGTAAAAATCCTACTAAGATGCTTTTTATAAGTGGATTATTAAACTTAGTATTTTTTGTTGTTAATAGATAGATAATTATAAGTACTAGAATGGCTTGTAAGTGTTGATTAGTTAAAATACTATTCAAATATATAGGATAAAAATAGCATAAATAAAGCATACTTACTACTTTGGCACTTTTACTACTAGAAAAATTACGACAAATTAGAAAGATAAAAACTACTATTAATGAAGTTATTATACTATTAATCACTTTTAAAAACACTAAACTATTAACTATCTTAAGAAAGAGACCTTGAATAAAGACAAAGCCTAGTTGGTAACTAAAATTTATAAAATAAGTATCTTTAATAAAACTAAAATCATTATTTACAAATAATTTAGATGCCTCATACATAGTTTTAAAATCATCAGAAATGGGAATATCTAAAGATATAATAGTAATTATTCTAATTAGTAAAGCTAGAACAAATAATAAAATTATAAAATATTTATCCTTTATATTATCTAGATATTTATATAATAATAAAAATAAAATACTAGCGGGAATAATACTTATTTTAGTCTCTGTAAAAAGTATTATTATAAAAAATATTATAAATAGTAAATAAGTAAATAATTTAATTAATCTCTTCATAAATCTTCCTCATTCTAAAAGTAACATAATTGTTTTTATTTTTCAAATATTTTTAGTATAATAAGAGCGGTGAAGATTATGAAGAATTTAGTAAGGAAAGAGAATGTTTTTTTAGTATTAGTTGTTGTTTTAGTAGGTTTTATTATAAATATGCCTTTATTTACTAAGAATATTTTAACGGCTGATGTATTATTAAATAACACTTATTATAAGGCCTATAGTTGGGAAATATCTTTAGGCAGATTTGGACTTTTTATTCTGGGGTTAATTAAGTCGTATTTAGTTATTTCCCATATAGAATTATTATTAAGTTTGATTCTTGTAGGAGGTATTTGTGTCTTACTATGTAATCTTTTAGAGATAAAAAATAAATATTTATCATTATTAATAGGATTCATATTGGTTATATCACCCCATGTTTCTACTACTTTGCTCTTTGATTATTGTTCACTTGGTTATACCTTAGCTTTCTTTTTTAGTATTTTTTCTATTTATATATTATTTATGGAGAAAGATTCTATATTAAAATATCTGATTAGTGGGATTTGTTTAATTATATCTTTTTCAATGTATCAAGCATATATTCAAGTTAGTTTGACTTTATTTTTATTAATGGTATTAAAAAGATTATTTGATAGGAAGATAAATATTAAAGAGTTAGTAAAAAATATGATAGTTATAATAAGTAGTTTAACTGTTTACTTCATTATAATGAAATTAAGTGTTTTAGTATTTGGAATTAATATGAGTAGTTATAGTGGTGCTAACGAGTTTGGAATAGAAAATATTTTTAATATACCGAAAGAAATTATTAATGCTTATGTTACTTTTTATAATTATTATTTTAATGATAAGATACTTAATAATAGTTATTTATTTAATAATATTTTGAATTTGTTACTACTTTTAGTATTTATAGTATTATTAATATATAATGGAATGAAGAAGAAATTAGTTGTAAAAGAGTTTTTATTTTTAGCAATTATTATTATATTATTACCAGTGGTAATTAATTTTATTTTATTAATTATACCTAATACTAAGATGCAGTTATTAATGGCTTCTAGCTATGTATTAATTTTTATATTTACTATTTATTTGGTAAAGGATTTAAAATGGTCTAAATATTTAGTTATTATATTATTAGGATTGTTATCTAGAAATTTTATTATAGAGAATTTTGCTACTATGAAAACATTAGAGATTACTTATAATAAAACATATAAGATAGCTAGTAATATTTTAGATAATATAAATATAATGGATTATAAGAGTAAGGTTATGATTACTGGTAATTTAGATGAGAATGATTATTATAATTATAGTATCTTTAAGGAGTTTGATAATTTAAAAAGACTAAATTTTGGTTTTGTTGCAAATAGGAGTTTGTTTTGGGAAGAATATACGAATATAAAAAATGGTTGGTCGAGATTTTTTTATGAGTATTTGGGTTACTCTGTTAATTTTGTTTCGGAGAATGAGTTTAATCAAATTATAAATAGTAATGAATTTAAGGAAATGGATATTTATCCAAAGAAAAATAGTATCAAGAAAATAAATGATACTATTGTAATAAAGCTAAGTTAAAATAGCCTTAGATAATGTGGATATTTTTATTTTAAAAGTTCATTAATCTTATTTTTAGCATTTTCTACATCATTATAATTGGGTTCCATACCATAACCCATTTCATTAATTATAGTAATAAATACGGTTTCGTCTTGACCATCTACTGATTGAGAAATGAAGTTCCAATTTGCTCCATCTATAGTGTCTTTTGCCATATTAGTGATTATTTCTCTTGGAATATTGGTAATATATAAGTCGCTTAGTGAATTTAGAATTTCATTATAATTAACAATGGAATTGGTACTTTTAAGTCTATCAAAGATACTAATAATGATTTTTTGGCAATTCTTTTGACGCATTCTATCCCGTCCGATAAAGGCATTTCTTTCTCTAGCTAGAGTAAGTGTTTCTATACCATTTAATTCTTGACAACCCTTTTTAATAGTTAATTTATTCTTTCCAGTATCATTATAAGTATTTAATACTAGGGCATGGGTTGTTGTGAAACTTTGGTCAGAACAATAAGTTATTCCCCCTATTTTATCAACTAATTCTACTAAACTATTAGTATTTAACTTGACATAATAATCTATTTTAATATTGAAAAATTGCTCTAAAGATTTCATATTAGTATCGGTACCATAAGCATTCATATGACTTAAAGTATCTTTTTTTCCTTCCATACCATAAATATCCATATAATAATCCCTTGGAATACTAGTCATTAATATTTGATGTTTCTTGGTATCAATAGTCATAATAGCATTATAGTCCATTAGACCAGCAAAGTCAGTTCCACCGATATAAATATTAAATTTTTCCTTTATCTGGTTATTGTTTTTAACAACTTTACTTTTAATATCGAATTTATGGACTACTTTGAAATCTTCTTTTTTTAGTTTTTTATTCGTATCGAAAATTAGATTATAGTTAGTTTTATCTATTAACATAAAAGTAGTTTTATTGTCTTTGATATCATTAAAGATAGTATTAATATCTTCATAAGAATTGGTCTTGATAGATTTGTCTAGTGTTTGTAAAGCTTTTTTAATGTTAATGCTATTTTCATAGTAGTTAATAACTCCTTTTATGTCACTCTTTTTACTATATTTATTTTCTTTATTAGTAATGATATAGTAGGTATTTATTTCTTCTTTAGTATTATTAAATGATTTATTTAAAAATTCATTGGTTGTATAAAGATAATAACTAGTAGTTATATTGATAATGCTAGAAATAATTAAAATGATAATACCACTAATTTTAATAATTTTCTTTTTAGTATTGAGTGCTACAACCGATAAAATATTTATAATAAAGATAAGAGAAATAATAAGTATAAAATATTTAAGTGGTAAGATATTTACCTTGAATAAAAAGTATGTAAAAATGCCTAAAAGAATAATATCAATGATACTTAGTATATTGATTTTATTATTTTTAATCATATATAATCCCCCTAATTAAATTGTCTAGATTATACTATAATTTAGGCTTTTTGTCAATTAGTTAATTTTATAATTATGTAGTGTTACAATTGATGTGAAACATTTCTATATAAAAAAGTGAATCAAGTC
>CAOJZZ010000062.1 GCA_948466315.1 uncultured Mycoplasmatota bacterium
ATCACCATACTTAGTATGGCTTTTTTTCTCTTTTCGAGACATTTTCTAAAGTTAATACTTAAGACATTATCATAAATTAATCATATTTTTTGGTAATAAATAAAAATTTTTCTTGAGTTATGGAAGATTTTATAGTAATCTATAGGTGCAAGCGAAAAAATATATAAAAATTACTTGCAATATTAGAAAAAATGAGATAAAATGAAAAAGTAACAAATTATTAATGGTCCTGTAGCTCAGTTGGTTAGAGCACACGCTTGATAAGCGTGGGGTCATAGGTTCAAGTCCTATCAGGACCACCATTAATAGTGCCTCAATAGCTCAGTTGGTTAGAGCACTTGACTGTTAATCAAGGGGTCCTAGGTTCAAGTCCTAGTTGGGGCGCCATATGGCGAGTTGGTGAAGTGGCTTAACACACTGCCCTTTCACGGCAGCATTCACGGATTCGAATTCCGTACTCGTCACCAATTATAAAATAGAGCTCTTTTTAGAGCTTTTTTTCTTTTGCTCTTGACAGATAATATAATCTCATGTAATATTATATATGCGGATGCATAAAGAGGAATGGAGTAGTACTCAAGAGGCTGAAGAGGCGCCCCTGCTAAGGGTGTAGGTCGGGCAACTGGCGCGAGAGTTCAAATCTCTCCTACTCCGCCATTTATTTTAAATAATAAAACTATCAATTTAACCTTGATAGTTTTTTAATTATAAAATATAAATTAATAATAGTTAACAATATGTAACAATTCAGACTATAAAATTATTAAAAACTATTTCCTATGAAATAAAATAATTATAATCATTAAGTAACCACCTAGATTGTAGGGGGTAAGTTTTAAAATAGACAATATCTAACAGTTGAAAAATAAGCACTATATATTCATTACTCATAAATCAGAACTGAACTATTTTTAACTAATTTTTTTATTTTCTATAGCAGTAAAGTATTTCCAAGTTTTATTACTAGGACCTTAACTAATTGTTATAACCAAGACAAAATTATTTTATTCTTTTATTCAAAATCTAGTTCTTATTACTTTTTTATGATATACTTTTTTTAGGAGAGTAGATGAGTATGGCTAATGTAGTAAAAAAATTTTTAAATAACTTTGAGGATATAAATGAATATTATAACTTTTTAGTAGAAAAAACTAAAAGATTAGAATATGTAGGTATTTCAAACGAATGGCTAATTGATAATTTTTATTTATTAGTAGAACATAAAACCAATATTTTAGCTAATAAAAAAGACATTATTAAAGGAATCAAAGCGTCCCAAAAAATTACTTTTTGTATTAAAGAAATTGTTATCACTAACAACTATAATATAAGTCTAAAAATATTAACAACAGCTTTAAAAAAATATCAAAAAGAAACAAAACAATATTTTTCTTATAAAGAAATAGCCAACATTAAAGAAATCCTATTATTTATCTATGTAGAAAGATTAAATCAATTATGCAAGGAAGAGTATAAAAAGTTATTAGTTAAAGAAAAAGTAGCGCGCATGATTGAAGAAAAAAATGAAAAAGAAATTCAATTAAACTATTTTATTAAAGAAGATTTTAAAATATCCAATAATAGTTATTACATTTTTGAACTTAATAATCAATTAAGAGAATTAGGTACTAAAAGTAATAAATTATTCAAAGACCTAAATGAATTATTAAAAACTAAACAAATTAGTTTAAAAGAAATTATTAATGATGAATACCAAAGAAAGATTGATAATGATATTTTAATTTCAAATATCTTTAATGATTTAAAAGAGTTTTTTGAATTTAATAATGAAGATTTATTTGAAAAGGTTTCTAAAACAGAAAAACTACTAATGGAAGATAAAGTATATGACAAAATGACTGTAGAATCCAAAGAACTTTATCGAAGGAAATTACTAAAATTAGCCAAGAAAAATAAAAGTAGTGAAGTAGAATATGTAAAGGATTTATTCAAGCAAGAAAACCGAAAAGACTATCATATTGGTTATAAATTACTTAAACAAAAAGACTCCACCCCAAAAGTCTTAGCCTATATCTTCACTATTGTAACAGCAACCATACTATTTAGTTTTATTTTATCAAAATACTTTATACATTATAGAGTTTTAGGTTTTATAATTTTGCTTATCCCAGTTAGTCAATTACTTGTTCAAATATTTAATCAATTACTTATTAAATTTGTCCCAACAGAAGTTTTACCTAAATTAGATTATTCCAAAGGTATTCCAGAAGAATCAAAAACTATGGTTGTAATACCAACTATTATTACAAGTAAAGAAAAAATAAAAGAGATGTTTGATAGATTAGAGACTTTTTATTTAATCAATAAAACTGATAATTTATATTTTACTTTATTAGGCGATGTAAAATCTAGTAGCCAAGAAATAATGGATTATGATCAAGAATTATCCTTATATGGAGAAGAGTATGCCAAAAAGTTAAATAATAAATATCAAAAAGAATTATTCTATTTCTTATATCGAAAAAGAATTTGGAATGAAAATGAAAATTGTTTTTTAGGTTATGAACGTAAACGAGGAGCCTTATTACAATTTAATGAAATATTATTAGGTAAAATGAATGAGGTAATTAGTCAAAAATATTTCAATGTAAATATGCTCTTAGAAAATAATCTTGATATTAAATATGTTATTACCCTAGACTCTGATACTAAACTAGTATTAAATACCGCTCTAAATTTAGTAGGAGCTATGTCTCATCCTCTTAATAGGCCAATATTAAACAAAGATAAAACCAAGGTTATTCAAGGATATGGTTTAATGCAACCACGAATAGGTATCGATATTGAAGCTACTAATAAAAGTTTATATAGTCAAATATTTGCTGGTATTGGAGGTTTTGATACATATAGTGCTATTGTACCAAATGTCTATCAAGACTCATTTGGTGAAGGAAGTTTTGTTGGTAAAGGAATATATGATCTAGAAACCTTTGATCAAATACTAAATCATACCTTTCCAGAAAATTTAATTTTATCACATGATTTATTAGAAGGAAATTACTTAAGATGTGGTTATGTTTGTGACATTGAATTAATTGACGGTTTTCCCTCAAAATTTATAATGGATGTAAAAAGACAACATCGTTGGGCTAGAGGAGACGTTCAAATTATTAGTTGGATTCGTAATCATGTTTTAAACGAAAAAAATGAACATATAAAAAATCCTATCGGTATCCTAGGAAAATGGAAAATATTTGATAATATAGTTCGCATGTTTCTCTGTCCTAGTTTATTACTTATCTTATTATGCTCTATTTTAGATAGCAAAATATCTCCATTCTGGTGGTTTGGTTTTGTAATTTTAGAAATAGCCTTACCAATACTGTTCTTCTTAAGAAGTAAAATGTACAAACAAGGAAAGGAAAAGACAACAATCTATTATAAAAACCTCTATTTTGGTGGCAAAAGTCTCTTACTTCGTTCTTATATAGTTCTCTCAACTTTACCATTTTATACTAAAGTTTATATGGATGCTTTTTTTAGAACTATATATAGGCTATTTAAAAGTCATAAAAATCTATTAAATTGGGTCACCTCAGAAGAAGTAGAGAAAACTATGAAAGGGAATCTAACTTGTTATATTAAAGATTTTGCCCCTAACTTTATAGTAGTCATTATTCTTATTATTCTAGGTCTAATAAGTACTTCCTATTATCTACCAATTGTTCTATCCATTATCTTCTTAACAGCTCCATTCGTTGTTTATAATGTTAGTAGAGATATTGATCATAATAAAGTAGAATTAAAAAAGAATAAATTAGAAGAGATAAGAGAAGTTGCTTATAAAACTTGGCAATATTTTGACGATAACTTAAAAGAAGAATACAACTATCTAATACCTGATAATTATCAAGAAAATAGAGAACAAAAACTAGATCTTAGAACATCACCAACTAGTATAGGTTTTTCTCTTACTAGTGTTATCTCAGCTTATGAATTAGAATTTATCACTAAAGAAAGAGCCATTTTCCTTTTAGAAAATATTCTTTCAGGAATAGACTCTTTAGAAAAGTGGCATGGTCATTTATATAATTGGTATGATTTGAAAAATAAAAAAGTAATGCATCCTGGTTTTATCTCCACAATAGACTCAGGTAATTTAGTAGCATCTCTTATTGTAACACGTGAATTTTTAGATGGGTTTGAAGAAGAAAAATTAGTAAAATTATGTGATAAACTAATTAATAATACTAATTTTAAAAAACTATATACCAAAAAAGATGTATTTAGTATTGGTTATGAAGAAGTAGAAGCTAGACTATCCATTTATAATTATAATAAATTTGCTAGTGAATCCAGACTAACTAGCTATTTAGCAATCTGTCTAGGAGATGCCCCTAGTAAACATTGGTTTTGCTTAGACAAGTCACTAACCACTTATAAAGGACATAAGGGATTAATTTCGTGGTCTGGAACTTCTTTTGAATATTTTATGCCCTTATTATTTATGAAAAATTATCCCAATACTTTATTAGATGAAACGTATAATTTCGCTCATTATTGTCAAAAAGAATATATCCTTGATGTATCTCATAAATTGCCATGGGGAATTAGTGAATCAGCCTATAATGAATTAGACAATGCATTAAATTATAAATATCGAGCTTTTTCAACCCCTTATTTAAAGGCTAAAGAAGATAAAGAAAATCGTATTGTCATTTCACCATACTCTTCCTTAATGGCTATGGAATTATTTCCAGAAGACGTTTATGATAATATTGTAAAATTTAAAGAATTAGATATGCTTTCAAAGTATGGCTTTTATGAATCATACGACTATGACAATAATGGTATAGTAAAAGCTTTCTTTGCTCATCATCAAGGTATGAGTTTAATGGGACTGGCTAATTATTTAAAACCAAACTCTATAAAAAATTACTTCCATAAAAATGTCCATATCAAAACTTTTGATATTCTTCTTAAAGAAAAAGTCCAAATAAAAACAAGCATCGATATGAAAATGGCTAAATATAAAAAATATGATTATCAAAAAGAGACAATTGAAAATGATATTAGAACCTTTAATTATATTTCTTATCTTCCAGAAATAAGTGTTCTCTCAAATAAAAAGTACTGTCTTTTAATGAATGATCGAGGGAATAGTTTCTCAAGATATAGAACTATGCAACTGAATCGTTATCGTAAAGTAACAGAACAAGATTATGGTATTTTCTTATATATTAAAAATTTAGATACTAATTATGTATTTAGTAATACTTATGCCCCAATAAATAAAAAACCAGACAAATATGAAGTAGTATTTGCTGTAGATAAGATAAAGTATTTAAGAAAAGATGGTTATATCTCAACTAAAACAGAGATTGTAGTAACTAAAAATCACCATGCTGAAATTAGAAAAATAACTTTTAAAAATGAAAGTGATCGGGTAGCCAATTTACAACTTACTACCTATACTGAACCAATTCTTTCTGAAAATATGGATGATGTTTCCCATAAAGTCTTCAATAATATGTTTATCTCAACTGAATATGATAAAAAAACCAACTCTTTAATTGCTAGAAGAAAAGGTCGAGGAGATAATACCATTAACAGCTATATGGTAACACGCTTAATCATAAAAGAACCAACATCCGAATATACCTATGAAACAGAACGAAGTAGCTTTATTGGTAGAAATAATTCTATGGATAATCCAATAGGGTTGGAAAAAGATTTATCAAACTATAGTGGAGATAATCTGGATCCAATTATGAGCATCAGAAATACTATTGAAATACCTGCCAATAGTTCAAAAACAGTCTATTTAGTAGTCGGGTTTGGAAGAAGTAGAGAACAAATTAATGATATTATTTCTTCTTACAATGAAAAGTATACTCTTGAAAAGACCTTTAAAATTTCAACTCTAATGAATATTATTAATACTAAAAATATGAATATTACAGGCGAAGATATGCGTATTTATAATATTATGTTAAATTATCTATATCAAACAACAAGAATATCAGTAAATGAAGAGCGAATGGACTTATTAAGAAAAAATGCTATGGGGCAGGCTGGACTATGGAAATTTGGTATCAGTGGGGATAGACCAATTATTCTAGTAGAAATTAGTGATATTAGTGATTTAAGCTTTGTCTTAGAAGTATTAAAAGTATTTGAGTATTATAAAAATATTTCTATCTTCGTTGATGTAATAATCATTAATAATGAATCAAATCAATATTCTAAAATAATCCAAAAAGAAATTAATGATGAAATGTACAGAATGTATACTCTAAATAGTTTTTATCATACACCAGGAGGGATAGTAGTTGTAAATGGTAATACACTAACTAGAGAAGAACGTAATTTATTAAATATCGCTCCAAGACTTAAATTTGTAATAGAAGATCATAAATCCTTAAAAGATGCAGTTTTTGAGTTACAAAGTAATAATAAAGCAAGCGATTATATTAGTAATATTATAGAAAATAATATAGATATTCCAAATACTGAAAAACTTACCTATGATAATGGCTATGGTGGTTTTAAAAATAACGGTCGAGAATATGTTATTTATAATAAAGATACGCCAACTCCTTGGAGTAATGTAATAGCCAATAAAAATTTTGGTACTATAGTTACTAATAATGGTTGTGGTTTTACTTATGCTTATAATTCAGGAGAATTTAAAATTACTTCTTGGACTAATGAAATGGTTCTAAATGATAAATCAGAAGGTTTCAGGTTTAATAAGAAATTATTCGATCCAGAAAAATGTACTCATGGTTTTGGCTATAGTATTTTGGAAAGTGAGACGAACGAATTACGTAAGGAGATAACAGAATTTGTCGCAACAGATGATAATGTAAAACTATATTTATTAAATTTAAAAAATAAATCTAATAGAAAACTAGATGTTGACATTAATTTCTGGATTAATCCAACTTTTGGTAACTTTGAAGAAAAAACTTCAAGGCATATTTTAACAGAGTTCATGGGTGATGATAATTATTTAAAAATGCGTAATGTTTATAGTAATAATTTTGGAGATGTTAATGTCTTCATGTCATCATCAGAAAAGATTGCTTCTACTGTTATTGATAAAATGCTAGTAAAAAGTATTGATATAAAAATAGCCCTAGACAAAGAGCAAGAAAAAACAGTAGTCTTTGTTTTAGGTTGTAGTTTAAGTGATGAGGAAAACTTAGAATTGATTAAAAAATACACTTCAATTGGCACAGCTAGAAAAGAGTTACGTAGTGTTAAAGACTATTGGAATAAGACATTACAGACTATTGAAGTAAAATCTCCTGATAATAGTTTTGATTATATGATGAATGGCTGGTATTTATATCAAACAATTTCTGCAAGAATTATGGCTAAGGCTGGCTTTTATCAAGTAAGTGGAGCCTTTGGTTATCGTGATCAGTTACAAGATGCTATGAATATTGCTATGGTAAAACCAGACTTCACTAGAGAACAAATTCTAATCAACGCTAAACATCAATTCTTTGAAGGTGATGTTCTACACTGGTGGCATGAAAAAAATCATTTTGGACTTCGTAGCCGCTATAAAGATGATTACTTATGGTTAGTTTATGCAACTATTCACTATATTGAAGTAACAGGAGACAAACAAATATTAGATGAACAGGTTCCATATGTTTTAGGAGAACAATTAAGCGAATATGAACATGAAAAAGGAATTGTCTTCAACTATTCAGAAGATACAGAAAGTCTTCTTGAACATTGCTTAAAATCACTACAACTATCAATGAATTCTTTAGGTAAAAGAAAAATTCCATTGATGGGTGGTGGAGACTGGAATGACGGTATGAACAAAGTTGGTATAAAAGGAAAAGGAGAAAGTGTTTGGTTAGGATTCTTCTTATATCAAATTATTGAACAATTTGTTGCTTTAATGAAAAAAGTAAATCCTGATTTTGATCCAACAAAATATATAGAATTTAATGAAAAATTAAAGGAAAATATGAATAAAAAAACTTGGGATGGAGCTTATTATTTGAGAGCCTTCTTTGATAATGGAGATAAACTTGGTAGTCATGAAAATAGTGAATGTAAAATTGATTTGCTTTCTCAGAGTTTCTCAATACTTAGTGGAATAGCACCAAAAGATAGGATTGAAAAAGCTATAAGTTCAGTTGAAGAAAATTTAGTTGATGACAAGAGTAAAATTGTTAAATTACTAACTCCAGCCTTTGAAAAATCACTTAATAATCCAGGCTATATTATGAATTATCCAAAAGGTATTCGTGAAAACGGAGGACAATATACTCATTCAGTAGCTTGGTATTTAATGGCCTTAATTAAAGCTGGTTATCATGACCGAGCCTATCGTTACTTCCAAATGATTAATCCTGTCAATAGAAGTTTAAATGAAGAGGGAGTATTTAACTATAAAGTAGAACCATACGTAATAGCCGCAGATATATATTCAGCCAAACAACATGCAGGACGTGGTGGTTGGACTTGGTATACTGGCTCAGCAGGTTGGTTCTATCGTGTAGGAATTCGTGATATATTGGGAATTAAAAAATTCGGTACAACCCTAACATTAGTACCAAAAATACCTATTTCTTGGGAATCATATCAAGTAACATATCATTATATGGATACAACTTATAATATAAAAGTTATAAAAGGTCCAATAGATGAGTTAATATTTGATGGTAAAAAACAAAAAGGTAATTCTATTGAGTTAGTAAATGATTGTAAAGAGCATACAATACAATTTTATATAAAATAATACAAAAAATAGAAATAATAATCAGTAAAAATTATTTCTATTTTTCATTTAGTTAAAACAAAATAAATAGAGGCTATTGAAATTGTTTCATTTCATGACAGCCTCTTTAATGTTTTATATTAAATTTAGTTAAGTTTTTTGACACTAAGTGTTGCATTTACTCCAGTACCTAATGTAACACCAACTGCAAGTAGAGCAGAAATAGCCATATCAATAACTGCACCAGCAGCTAAGGTTACAATCACACTACCACTATATATAGAACCCATACCAACAGATAATATTCTTGATATAACTGTACTTGGAATGTTTGTCCCATTATTTCTAACTGCAAGAGTTAAAGTAGTTCCAACGGCAACAGAAATATTACTGTAGTAATTTATTTCATAAGTACCAGCTTGAGCAACTGTAATACTATTAGTTGGAGTATAAGTAGTGTTCAAATTTGGCATAGAACTAGGTAAAGGTATTTGTGTTTGTGTACCTATTCCTAGATTAAGAACTTGAGAAGTATCACTGTATTTTCCACCATAGGCATTAAGTCCAGCCGCAGGCCCAGTAGGACCAGTAGCACCAGCTAAACCAGTAGGCCCAGTAGGACCAGTAGCACCAGCTAAACCAGCAGGTCCAGTAGGACCAGTAGCACCAGCTAAACCAGTAGCTCCAGTAGGACCAGTAGCACCAGCTAAACCAGTAGCTCCAGTAGGACCAGTAGCA
>CAOJZZ010000063.1 GCA_948466315.1 uncultured Mycoplasmatota bacterium
GGATAAAGCAAATTCACTTTTTCTTTTTTTTCTGAATTTTACCTAAACTCAAATAATACTAGCATTTAATCTCCTGATATATAAATTTTAAACGTATCTTCTTTTTATAAAAGATTACATTTATCTTTGAAATAAAACCAATATATAATATAACTTTAACTATAATAAGAAATAATAACTCATCAAAATTACTATGACTAAATTACCCTTATAAATCTTCTTTTATATCATCCTGTTTTCCATCCTTTCCTTTAGAAGTTAAAAACGTAACTTTTTCAGCAATTATCTCCATAATACTTTCTTTTTTCTCTTCCTTTTCTATCATTCTTGATTGTATTCTTCCCTTTACTCCAACAATATCACCCTTACTACAATATTGTGAAGTATTTAAAGCAACATTCTCAAAAGCAACACAATCTATAAAATCAGTATCATAATTACCTTCCATATTTTTAAAACTTCTAGGAACAGCAATTGAAATAGTCGCCACTCTAACATTTTTATCAGATTTATGAATAGCAACATCTCGTACTAATCTACCTACTAAAATAACCTGATTTAACATCCTATCACCTCCTTTCTGCAAATATCATAAAGAAAATGATTAAAACTAGCAAACAACGAATTATAAAATTTCAAAATAATAAGCACTACAAAAAAATGAAATTCTCCATAGAAAATTTCATTTTTCAAATCTAAATCTAATTAAAAAACTAAAATTAGTAAATCTAAAAATTTCTTTTAATTAATTGATTTAACTCAACAGCATACTCCATAGGCAACTCTTCTCTAAACTTCTCTAAAAAGCCCAAAACAATAAGTTCCATAGCCCTTTCTCTAGAAATACCCCTACTCATCAAATAAAATAAGTTATCCTCACTAATCTTAGAAACTGTAGCTTCATGTTCAATGTTACTACTAACGTTATAACACGAATTAACAGGATTTGTATCACTCTTAGAACAATCATCTAAGATAAGAGTATCACATTTTACAATACTATTACTATTAACTGCCGAAGTATCAATAAAAACCTTTCCTCGATAAGTAGCATTACCCCCATTTTTAGAAATACTCTTAGAGACAATATTACTAGTCGTATTCTCTCCCAAATGAATCATTCTAGCACCACTATCCTGATTTTGATTAGAAGAAGCCAAAGAGATAGTAACACAAGTTCCTCGAGAATTATCTCCCTTCAAAATACAACAAGGATACTTCATTGTTACCTTACTACCGATATTACCATCAATCCACTCCATTTCTCCATTAGTATCTACCATAGCCCTTTTAGTCACTAAATTATAAACATTAGTCGCCCAATTTTGAATAGTAGAATAACGACACTTACTATTTTTACCTACATATATCTCTACAACAGCAGCATGTAGCGATGATTCACTATATGTTGGTGCAGTACACCCCTCAATATAATGTAAACTACTATAATCATCCACAATAATCAATGTTCTTTCAAACTGTCCCATATATTTACTATTAATTCTAAAATAACTCTGTAAAGGTCTATCAAGTGTTGTATGAGGAGGAATATAAATAAAACTACCTCCACTAAAAACGGCCCCATTCAATGCTGCAAATTTATTTTCATCATTACTAACTATCTTTCCAAAATATTTCTTCACCAAATCAGGATACTTTCTCATTGCCTCCTCAATAGATGTAAAAATAACTTTCTTCTTTTCTAATTCCTCAAGCATATTATGATAAATAACTTCACTCTCATACTGAACTCCCATTCCTCCCATATGTACCTCACTCTCAAGTACACCTAAAGAATCAAGTTCATCTCTAACTGGTTTTAATACACTATTCCAATCACTTTCAATCACTTCATCATTATCATTAGACTTGTAATAAATAATACTAGAAAAATCAAAAGAAATCTCTGGACCAAATTTAGGTAATTCTAATCTCTCAAATTTATTATAACTATCCATTCGATAATCTAAAATCCAAGAATCTTCCCTCTTCTTCTTTGAAATTAACAAAACATTATCTTTACTTATACCCTTAATTTCCATCCTATCACCAATTTCTATTTTTATAACTACATATTTTCTAACTCTTTAATCATATTATTAATCGCCACACTAGGTAATAAAGCACAATTAACTCTATTAGGTTGCTTAGAAATCTCATCATAAACCTCAAGTTCCCCTAACAAACTCTTATCATAATCTTTTTCATAAATCATATCCTGATAATTATGTAAAATCTCTTTAGCCTCCAAAACACTTTTTCCTAACAAACTATTAATTAAAATAGAACTAGCCGAAGTACTTATTACACAAGCTTCTCCATCAAAACGAATATCACTAATTTTACCATCAACAACCTTCATCATAAAATCCAAATTATCAATACAACTCTCACTATTAGTATTAGTCTTTAGATAAGAAGAATCATCTACAAGTCCCCTATTAACAGGTTCTTGATAATTATCCAAAATTATTTCTCTTCTTAAATGACTATCCATACAATGCCTCCTACAAAACTACTTTAAAAATATCCTGACTATTTTTTAAAACCTCAACCAATCTATCTATATCATTGATTGTATTATATAAATACATACTAACACGTACTGTATTCTTAATACCTATATAATCTTTTAACATCTTTGCACAATGATTACCTGCTCTAACACAAATATTATAATGATTAAGATAAACTGAACTATCTTGAGCAAATACTCCTTCAATGTTAAAAGCTAAAATCCCACTTTCTGAATCCTTATTATATAAAACAATATTTGGAATATTTTCTAATTCCTTAACTAAATATTTCTTCAAAGAAATCTCATGTTCATGAATCTTATCCATTCCAATATCCATTAAGTATAAAATAGCTCTTCTAAGTCCAATAACTTCTGCAATTGGTGGCGTACCAGCCTCAAACTTTAATGGAGCCTTCTTAAGTTCATAACTACTATCTCCCTCAAAAGATTGATTCATTCCACCACCATAACATAAAGGTTCCATTTCATTTAATAACTTCTCTTTACCAACCAAAACTCCAACTCCAGTAGGTCCACCCATTTTATGACCAGAAAAACTTAAAAAATCAATATTACTCTTTATAAAATCTACTTTCATATGAGGTACACTTTGTGCTCCATCTACATTAAATAAAATACCCGCATCTTTACAAATCTTTCCAATAGCCTCTATATCACGAACGTCACCCACAACATTAGTAACATGAGCAATTGAAATAACCTTAGTCTTATCACTTATGCTTTTTAAAACACTTGCAACACTCAAAGTATAATTACTATCAAGATCCATATATTTAATAACAATACCAATCTCTTCACTTAACTTAATCCATGGTAAAACATTAGAAGCATGCTCAGACTTAGTAAGTAAAACTTCATCACCCTTTTTTAAATGATTTCTCATATAACCAAAAACAACCATATTAATAGACATAGTTGCCCCACCAGTAAAAACAACTTCCTTACTGCTATTACAATTAATAAACTTACAAACAACATCTCTTGTATCATCATATAACTTATTAGTTAAAATAGCAAAATCATAATCTCCTCGATGAATATTAGAAGTATGCTTAGTATAATAATCCATCATATCTGAAACAACACACTTAGGTTTCAAAGTTGTTGCTCCATTATCAAAATAAACAAGATCACTACCCTGAAGCATTGCAAAATCTTCTCTATGCAAACTCCTCACCTCCTAGATTTTTTCAATCTCTAAAATAAATTTAGAAATAAGACTCTCATCACTCACTTGATTAATACCTAAAAAACCTCGAAGTAATAATCTGTAAGCAACATCTAATTTAATCCCCCTACTCATTAAATAAAATAAATCCTCATCCAAAAACTTTCCTATATAGGCAGCATGACTACTATCAACATCATAATTATCAATAAACAAATTAGGAACTATTGTACTCTTACCATCTTGCATATTTATAATTTGATTATCCTGATTACAAATACAAGAATAACTATCACTAAGAACAGTAGAACTCACTATAAATTTTAATTTATTACTAAAAACATTAACACCATGATTGAATACCTCACTATGACTATTACTACTTAAATGCCTAATAGAAATAGAAAATTCATTATCTGAATAATTAATATTATAATAATAATACCAAACACTAACACCTTCACTAACTAAATCAATTAATACACTATGACTACTATTAATAGAAAAATGATAAATAATGGTATCCTCTTCTATATTATATTTATAATTCTTATTTTTGTTATCATCTACTACATATAATATTTTACTCACAAACATCAATTCCAATCATAGTATTAATCCCACTATAACCATCTTTTTCTATCTCTAAAGCTAAAGACTTATCCCCTGTCTTCTTAACACAACCATCTATCATAACATGAACATAATCAGGTTTAATATATTGTAATATTCGTGGGTAATGAGTAATTATCAATAAAGAAGTATTAGGATTAACACTTAAATAATCATTTATATTAGAACAAACAATTCGTAAACTATCAACATCAAGTCCTGAATCTAGCTCATCTAAAATAATAAATTTAGGTTTTAAAAACTTTAATTGCAAAATTTCATTTTTCTTCTTCTCACCACCACTAAATCCTTGATTTAATGATCTATGTAACATACTACTATCTAAAGAAACATCCTTCATAGCCTTTTCCATCTCTTTAATAAATGAATATAAATTAACCTTCTTACCAGTAACCTCACTCTGTGCAGTACGCAAAAATTCACTATTAGAAACACCCTCAATAACAATAGGATCCTGCATCGAAAGAAAAATCCCTCTCTTAGCCCTCTCATCTACTGACATCTTACTAATATCTTCACCCTCAAATAATAAAGAACCTGCTGTAATTTCATAATTATAATGTCCCATAATTACTTTAGAAAGAGTACTCTTCCCTGTCCCATTAGGTCCCATAATAGCATGTACCTCTCCAGGCTTTATTGATAAAGAAAAATCTTTCAATATTTCTAAATCACTATTCTTAACTTTTGCAAAAACATGACAAATTTCAAACATGTTATCATCTCCGCTTCTTAATATATTATAACATGTCTTAAGAAAAAAATGTTGAAATATAAAAGAAAACAATAATAAACCCCTAATTAAATATTAAAAAGAAAAGATAAAGTCTCTAATCATAAAAAAGTTAACTATTAGTTGACACTATTAAAGAAATAATGTAACGATAATACTATATAACAAAAGAAAATAACCTTCCTACATCGTCTAATAAGAAAAATATACTATAAATTTGTTTTTTCATCAATCAAAACATATTTATAAACAAAAAGGAAGGAATAATTATGAGTAGAAAAGGAGAAAATATTTTTCACAGAAAGGATGGAAGATGGGAAGTTAGATACATTAAAGATCGTTTAATAGATGGTAAATATCGCTATGGTTATGTTTATGGTAAAACCTATCTAGAAGTAAAAAAGAAAAGAAATGATATTCTTCTAAACTTAGAAAGGATAAAGAAGGAAAGTAGAAATTGTAAGTATACATTTAACTATTATATTGATCTATGGCTTAATAGTATTAAATTCATGGTAAAAAAATCAACTTATGCCCATTATCACAGTATTGTAAAAAATCACATTGCTAAAGAACTTGGAGAAATAAAAATTTCTTGTTTATCTTCTGGAATAATAGAAAGCTTTATTAATAAAAAATTTGAATCAGGTAGAATCGACCATAAAGGAGGACTAAGTAATAAAACAGTAAGAGACATAGTAGTAGTATTAAGACAAATATTATCTTATGCCAATATTAATATTAACTTCAAATTACCTAAATTAAAAAAGAAACAAATTAATATTTTAAGTAAGGAAGAACAAAAAAAATTAGAACAAAAAATTATAGAACTCAACACCTCTTATTCTATAGGCATTTTAGTAAGTTTATATACTGGTATGAGACTAGGAGAAATATGTGCCCTAAAATGGGAAAATATCGATTTAAAAAGAAAAACAATTTATGTCAGTAACACTATGATTCGTATTCAAAATATTGACGAACAAAACAAAGCTAAAACAAAAGTTATTATCGATCAGCCTAAAACAGAATATTCTAAAAGAGAAATCCCTGTCAATAGTTTTATTTATAATATTTTAAAAGATATGTATAAAGAAAATTATGAGCAAAAGTACTTTTTAACTAATAGTCTTCGTTACATAGAACCAAGAACTTATTATAATAAGTATAAAGAAATAATAAAACAAGCCGAAATTAGTAGTTATGGTTTCCATGCTCTAAGACATACTTTTGCTACTAGATGTATTGAAGTAGGAATGGATCCCAAAACACTTAGTGAAATATTAGGACATTCTGATGTAAAAGTAACCCTATCTTTATATGTGCATCCTAGTAGTCAATTAAAAGGAAAATATATCGAAATGCTAACTCCAATAATAAAACAAAAAAATATATCATCTAAATAGAAAAAGACCTAACACAGGTCTTTCTATACTCTAATCTTGTCTTTACCCAAAATATTTTGAGCATCTACTATTAATTTAACTAATTCTTCTTTACCTTCAACTTGTGGTCTTAATTCATCTAATTCTGCAGATTGCGAAGAAATAGTTTTTTCTTGATCATGAACTCTATCATCCAAAACTTGATTTCTAGCTTCTAACTTATTAACAATAGACTCATAATTTTGTAACTTTGTCTTCAATAAATCAATCTCTCTCATCTGATTTCTTGCCTTTTGAGCAATTTTCTTATGAGAACTACTTAATTGTTTAATTTGTTCTTCACAAGTACCTATTTTTTTCTGTTGATCACGATTTAAGTTTATAAGATTAGACATAGTAACTGCAACATCTTCAATAATAGAATCTTTTGCTCCTCCAACTGAAGAATATCTATTATAATCACTTATATAATCATTAGAAGAAGTATAACTATCACTATCAATATCAGTATTTAAATTCATTTCTAAATCTAAATCAATATCATCATAATCACTATTAATAATAGAATTACTATCATCTATAGAAGATTCATCAGAAATAACAGAACCTGCATCTATATTTAACACACCCTCACTACTATCACTTTCTTCTTCCTCATCATCATCTTCACCAAAATATTTAATAGAAGGGAAATTATCAATAACCTTAGAATTATCAGAAGCACTACTATCATTAATAGTATTATTAAGAGGTAGTGGATCATTTCTATCTTGTTCAGAAGAACTATCCTCTGAATTTACATTATTATTACTATCTAATGAGAGTTCTTTCTCTTCTTCAGAAGAGTCATCTTCATCCTCAGAACTTTTATTACTAATAAGTTCTCCAAATAATGGTTGCTTAATTTCAGCTTCTTCATTGCTTACTTTAACATCATCCTTAGAAACTTGTAAAACATCAGAAGAACTATCAGTATCTATACTAACAGAATCATTAGGAGCCTTTTTTTCTTCTTTATTATTTCCTGACTCTGAAGAATTATCAACACTCAAATTCAAATCATCAAATTTGCTTAAAGACTTATCATCACTATTCTCTTCTTTAACATTATCATCTACTTTAATAACAGAGTCAGTACCATTTATATTGATATCATTATCCTTATTCTCATCAACATCAATTTTTTTATTAAAAATATCATCAAGTGGTGGCATTGAAGGATTTATATCATTCTTAGGAGATTGTTCCATCTCTTTATTAATAGCTGCATCAATAGCAGTCTTATTAACATCAATATTATTAATATCTAATGATTTTTTATCAGGAATCAACTCTACTTTTTTCTCTACATCTTTTGAATAATCTTTATTATCTAAAGCGTCTTTTGTAGGAATAGAATAAGAAACAACTGAAGAATCTAAAATATTAGTACTAAAATATAAAGTGTTTTTATCCATTCCAATAAAACTAAAATATTGATTATCAACTAAGTTGTTACCATCCATATCACAAATTGTAGCCTCAGAAAATTGATCATTAAATATAAACTCTCCATCAACACCCATCTTTTTATTTAACTTATCTTTAATATTAGAAGGTATTGTAACAAGTTTCGTAGCAGATAAAGGATCAGTTCTTAGTTTTATATTCTCAAGAACACTCTCAGTCATAGGTTGAGCCCTCTCTACTAATAATATATTATCATTAATAGGCTTTATCATCTTATTAGCAAAAGGAACAACAATCTTACCATCAACATCAATAACACCAAGTGCTGAAGGTACTACAGAAGAATCAATCGCCTCCACTAAAGCCGTTGATGCTATAATATTACCATTAGGAAGTTTATCAACATCCAAAAAATAATACTGACTTCCCTCCTCAGTAATCCCATATGTACATACAATATCATTACGATCTTTATATTTTACTAACCCCTTTTGTATTTGCATTATAACACCACCCATATTCTTTTCTACTATCAATAATAACATAAAAGAAAATACAAAACAACTACTTTTTTGATTTTTTTAATATTCAAAAACTAAAAAAACTGTGTAAAATTACACAATCACCTTAAAGAAAGTAAAAAAGAAATCTACCAAAAACAAACCAAGTACAAGAATCGTTAACCACTTTGGAATACATCTAATTATCTTATCCTCAATCGGTTTAATTATATAAATAAAAAGTAAAGAAAAAACACCCCAAATCAAACTCATTTCAATAGAAATATAATGCCCTATATGTAATGGTAAATTACTATAATCCCAAAATACTTTACCAAATATTACTTCAATCAAAATTCCACCTAAAAACTCCAACAAAGTAACTAAAACAATCACAGTAAGCAAAGTAAAAAACAATTTCACCCATCTTGAGGACTTAATATTATTAAAAATATATCTCATAACAAAAACAACAATTACCGCTCCAAATCCATAAATAGGAATAAAAGGTCCAAATAAAATTCCATTATTCATCCCATGAAATATAAAAGTTTTCAATAAAGTTTCCATTACATAACCTAAAAACGAACATAATAAGAAAATATTAATATAATAAAACATTTCTATCACCACTAATAGAATGAACATATCAAAAAAATATATACAATCTACCAAATTAATTTTAAATTACAAACAAAATAGTATAAAGATATTTCTCTATACTATTATTAATTTAAGCCACTAATTACTAACTATTCCTAAAAAACTTTTAAAAATGAAAATATTATCTAAAAACATCTTCACTATCTTGAAAAATTTGATATGGATTAGAAACTGTCCCATCTCCTTCAGACACCATAGTCCCAGGCACTAGTGAAACAGCCGGCCGGACGCCGCGCGAAGCATACACGACGTTGCTGTACAGACCACCAATGC
>CAOJZZ010000064.1 GCA_948466315.1 uncultured Mycoplasmatota bacterium
ACCGAGGAATAGTAGATAATAACAATGTTTCATTTGCAGGATTTTGTTGGAAGATAGTAAGAACAACAGAAACAAGGGGAGTAAAATTGTTATATAATGGTGTAGTAGGAGAAGATGGAAGTTGTGATAATGAAGAAGAAGCAAGTCAAATAGGAACTAGTTCTTTTAATTCTGGTATTATTTCAGGATATTATATTGATTATGTACATGATGATGGAAGTGATTCATCCATAAAAAAATATATAGATGATTGGTATAGTACTAATATGATAGAATATACAAATATGTTAGAAGATACTATTTGGTGTAGTGATAGAAGTATATCTAGTAATAATAATTATTTTACATATTATGGATCATATGGAAGGTTAAGTAAACCAAGTTTAGAATGTGTAAATGAAAGTGATAGCTATACAGTAAGTAGAGATAATGGGAATGGATTGTTAAAGTACCCAATTGCACTATTAACAGCAGATGAAGCTGTATTAACAGGATATCCACGTGAGAACCCAGAAAGTGCAGGTTTTATGAAATGGTGGTGGGTTATGTCACCAGGATATTCTGTTCATAATTCATCTAGTCTTAGTGATGCAGGTTTTATTGTAAGTAATGTTACAACTGTTGCAGGTTTTGGCTATTTGGGTAGTATACGACCATCAATAGCATTAATACCTGAGACTATGA
Source organism: uncultured Mycoplasmatota bacterium (assembly GCA_948466315.1). Lineage (GTDB taxonomy): Bacteria > Bacillota_I > Bacilli_A > RF39 > UBA660 > CAOJZZ01. The sequence continues at coordinate 685 of CAOJZZ010000064.1, forward strand.
TATCAGATGGGGATGGGACAGTTTCTAATCCATATCAGGTTTTTTCAGGATAATTAAAATGTTTTTAGATGATTTAGGTACTAATATTTTTAGAATTTGATAGTTAAGTTATTATCTTTTTACTTAATCTTGCTTTTTATATAGTTGAAAATTAAATTTTGAAATATTTATCTTTTTTCTTGTTTTACAATTAGTTTTATAAATGTTATAATTTGATTGTAGGAGGTCATTATGATTAAGTTTGACTTTTGTGAGATTGAGTCATCTCTTTTGAATAAAAAAGATGAGGTTATGCAGCAATTTAATGATAGTGAGATGATTGGGTGGACTCGTAAAATTGATTCTAGTATTATTTTTGATATACTTAGTGTTCGTGATGAGGTGAAAAAACATTCTTCTTGTTTAGTAGTTATTGGTATTGGGGGATCGTTTTTAGGAAGCTATGCACTTAATCAGGCACTTGACTCTTATTTTTCTTCATCATCATTTCCAATAATTTATGCTGGTACTAGTTTGTCAAGTCAATATATGAATGAATTGTTAGATTATTTGAAAGATGTTGATTTTTCTATTAATGTTATAAGTAAAAGTGGTAGAACTATGGAGATACTTATTACTTATAATTTAATAAAGGAACTTATGAAAAAGAAATATTCTGATGAGGAGTTAAGAAAACGAATAATTATTACTACTGATTCATATTCTGGTGAATTGAGAGAAGAGATTGAAAAGGAGAAATATACTTCTTTTGTTATTCCAAATGATATTGGAGGAAGATATTCGGTAATGACTCCAGCTCATTTATTTCCACTTTCTTTTAATTTTGATATTTCTAAATTTATTAAGGGCTATTATTCTGGTGATAAATATATAGATGATGCTTATTTATATGCAGTTAGTAGAAGGCATTTATTTGATAAGGGGAAATATATTGAGAATTTTTGTATTTTTGAGAATAAACTTTATTACTTTACTGAATGGTTAAAACAATTATTTGGTGAAACGGAAGGTAAGAATGGACGTGGTATTTTTCCAGTTTCTACTGTTTATACTAGAGATTTACATTCTTTAGGGCAATTTGTTCAGGAAGGAAATAAGATTATTTTTGAAACATTTATTAAAGTTGAAGAATCAGATAAAGTTTTATATAATGGAAAAGATTTGCATTATATGAATAATATTGTATTAGACTCAGTAAGAGATGCACATTTTATGGGAGATGTTTTTAGTAATTTAATTACTATTAAGCAAATTAATGAGGAAACACTTGGTGAATTAATGTATTTTTTTATGATGAGTTCTGCTTTTAGTGGGTTCTTATTTGGTGTTAATCCTTTTAATCAACCTGGAGTTGAAGTTTATAAAAATAAAGTAAGAGAAAATTTAGATTTTTAGGAGGGATATTTTTGAATTTAGAAGATATGTTTATTAAGGAAGATTATGCGAATGGGGTTTCTAGTTTGACTAATGGGGCAATTTCTAAGGATGAGGTTTTGAGTCGTTTAGAAGATGTTTCTTTGGATAATATTACTACAGAAGAAGATAAGTCGGCCGCTTTTTGTAAGTGTACTGAGAGAATGATTTCTACATCAATTGTTGTTGATGGTGCAGTTGAAAGTGATGCTTTTGAAGCTTTTTCGGAACACTTTAAAGGTGGTTTAGTTGAGTCTTTGTCACAACAAGTTTGGAGTCATAGTTATGATTCTTATAATCCTAGAAAAGATAACAATCCTTATTGGGTGGAAAATCAGATTACTAATGTACTTGTTGATGTTATAGGTAGTGATGAATGTGTTAAGTTGACCTTTCAACAACCCAAAAATTTTGTTAATGGGATGAGACAAATTTCTTATGGTGATAGTAATTTAGTTGATTATTTGAATCAGCATATTGATAAAGCTAGTAACTATGGTAAACCAAGTAAGAATTTAGGAAGCATTGCTAATTCATCAGAAGTTCTTAATTGCATTGAAGCGATAAGTGATAGTAGTATGCAACTTGATTTTTCAAGTAATAGTATTAATGGAAATATGAAAAGATGATTTCTAAAGAAAAAGAACATTTATTTAATTTTCGAGAAATTTTTATTATTTTAATTTTGGTAAGTATCTTTATAATAGATTTAGTTTTGGTATTAACACAAAATAGTGATTTTTTAGATGAAGGTATTTATAATTTTGTTAGATTATTTAAATGTGATTTTTTAGACTCTTATTTTGTATTTATTACGAAGTTTGGTAATCCTATTTTTGTTTTAGTTTTAGTTTTTACATTTATTTTGATTTTTCGTAATAAATATGGAATTTTACTTGGTGCTTCTGCTTGTTGTTCTACTATTTCTAATAAATTTATAAAGTATATTATTAGAAGGAGTAGACCTTCTGTTTTAAAACTTATTAAGCAAGGAGGTTATTCTTTTCCTAGTGGTCATGCTATGATAGCGGTTAGTTTATATGGATATTTATTGTATTTAGTTATTATTAAGATTAAAAATAAATATTTAAAATGTTTTTTAACATGTTTTTTACTTATTCTTATTTTTTCTATTGGTATAAGTAGAATTTATGTTGGGGTACATTATGCTACTGATATTATTGGGGGGTATGTGTTTGCCAGTATTGAGGTTATTTTATTAGTAAAAGTTTCTAATAAATATTATAGGGGGAGTTAAATTGTATAAGTTAGTAGTTAGTGATTTTGACGATACTTTAATTGATAAAGAAGAAGCAATTTCAACAAATACAATGATTGCTTTAGATAGGTTGAAGACAAGAGATATATTGTTTTGTGTAGCAACAGGGCGAGAATTGCGTTCTGTTTTAGACTATAATAGAGATTTTTCTTTTATTGATTATATTGTTTGTCTTAATGGAGCATATATTTATGATGTTTCTTTGGATAAGGTTATTTATAAGAAGAATATTAGTTGTTCTATAGTAAAAAAGATTAATAAATTATTTTCTGCATATAATTTATGTTTTTGTACTCCTACTTCTTTTTATTATTTGAACAAGGCCTATGATTATGACCTTGCTTTTAAAATTGACGATTTTTCATCTTTTATATTAGATAATAAAAATGATATATATAAAATAGAAGTTCATTGTTCTAGTAAAAAGCAATGTGCTGATATTTTAGAAATACTAGAAAAAGAAAATTTAAATATTAGCTATTGTTTTAGAGGTAAAAGGAAAAATTATTATGTAGAGATTGTTTCTATGGGAATAGATAAACTTTTTGGTATAGAAAAGATTTGTCGTATTAATAAAATTAAACTTGCTGAGGTAATGGCTTTTGGTTGTGATTTGGCAGATTTATCATTACTTAGAGTTTCAGGATGTGGAGTAGCTATGGGGAATAGTTGTAATGATATAAAAAAAATAGCACGAGAGGTTACAGTATCAAACCAAGATGGTGGAGTAGCTAGGATTATAAATAAATATTTTTGATTATAAGTTAGAGGATTGTTTTAAACGAATGATAGTACATATTATGAAATATTAGAGGGATCTTGTGATGCTACATTACAAGAAATAAAGAAAGTTTATAGAGATAAAGGAAAAATGTATCATCTTGATGTTTATATTAAAAAATCAAAGGAAGAACAAGATAATTCTTTAGAGGTAATGAAAAAATTAAATGAAGCATATCATGTTTTATCAGATTTACAATTAAGAGAATAATATGATAATAAATTAAAGCGAGAAAATAGATATTTTAAAGTAAAAACAGAGGCAAGCCCGAGTTCTTATCATACTTATGATGGTTCTTAGGTTGGTAAAGATAATAATGAGGATAATTTTTATGAGCTATTAAGAGTTTGTTTAAAGAGTATGAAAAGAACGAAAAATGTTGATTATTTTAATGGACAGATTAATATATTAGATTTAATAAATATTTTTATGGTTAATTTGAGCAATTACATAATATTTTTAATACTGGTGGTTGAAGAAGGAGTTCTTCTAATTTAGAATTTTCTGATAAGGAAAAAGTTATGAAAAAGACTAAGAAAAGATGATTATACCTAGTGGAGGTATTTTTTATTGTGATAATTTGTTGTTTAATTATTTTATTTATAATATAATATAGGTGTTTTGAGAGGAGAGTAAGTTGTGGAGTTATTAGTGAGTGGTAATGGCGAGTTATTGTCATATTTATGTGATAATTTAGAGATGTCTAGGAAGAAGATAAAACAATATTTAACACATGGTTCAATTTATGTTAATAATCAACAGATAAGACAATATAATTATCCTTTGGTTGCTGGAATGCGTATTTTTATTGATAATGTTTCTAAATATAAAAAGATTTTGCCTTTTGATATATTATATGAGGATCAATCTATTATTGTTGTGAATAAACCTAGTGGTTTATTGGTAGTTGCTACTGATAGGGAAAAGAGTAGAACACTTTATCATATTGTTAGAGAGTATTTGGTTAGTCAAGATAAGCATGCTAAAGTATTTGTTGTTCATCGTTTAGATAAAGATACTAGTGGTATTGTTATATTTGCCAAGAATGAAAAGATAAAAAAACAGTTACAGGATAATTGGAATGAATATGTTAGTTTAAGAGAGTATGTAGCTGTTGTTCATGGTCATTTGAAGCAAAAAGAGGGAAATGTTGTACAGTATATAAAAAATGCTAAAAATAATTTTGTTTATGTTGTTCCTAAGGATAAAGGACAAAAGGCGATTACTAATTATAAAGTAATTAAGGAAAGTATGTCTTATTCAATGGTTTCTGTTTTTCTTGAGACAGGAAAGAAAAATCAAATTAGGGTTGCTTTTCAATCTTTAGGTCATCCTATTGTTGGTGATAAAAAATATGGAGAAAAAGATGGAGCAGTACGATTATATTTGCATGCTAATCGTTTGAAGTTATATTATCCTGTTCTTAAGAGGGAAATTTTATTTGAAATTCCTTATCCACAAGAGTTTAAGAGAATTGTTAATAAGTGAGGTAGCCCTTAATGAAAAAATATATGTTAGTATTATTTTTTGTTTTTTTAGGGGGAAGTATTTTCTTTTTTTTAGATAAAAATAAAGTTATAAATTCAAAGATGTCTATTAAGGAGGAAGAAAAAAAGAAAATAGATGAGGTAGAGAAGGCTCAAGAGGAAAAGGAAGCGGTATCAAATGATTTATTTGGTAAATATTATGATATAGCTTCAATAATGGTTGATGGTATGCCATTAGAAGAAAAGATTGGTCAGATGTTTTTAGTTAGATATGATGAAAATAAGGTAACTGGTCAAATAGAAAAATTTTTTCCTGGAGGGTATATTCTTTTTGCTAAAGATTTTCAGTATCAAACTAAAGAATCTATTCGAGATAATCTTAGTAATTATCAAAGTTTAAGTAAATACCCTCTTATTTTTGCGGTAGATGAAGAAGGGGGAATTGTTAATAGAGTTAGTAAATTTACTAATTTTAGGAATTCTCCATTTTTATCTCCAAGAAATGTTTTTAATAATGGTGGTTATGATTTATTACAACAGATAGAAAGGGAAAAAGCAGAGTTATTACTTAGTTTGGGAATTAATTTAAATTTAGCACCTGTTGTAGATGTTTCTACTAATAGTTCTGATTTTATTTATTCTAGATCTTTTGGACATAGTGCTAGTGATACTGCTGAATATGCTAGAAGAATGGTGAGTTATGCTAATGAAGCTGGTATTTCTTCTTGTTTGAAGCATTTTCCAGGGTATGGAAATAATAAGGATACACATTATGGTAGTGCTTATGATAGAAGAGATTATAATAGTTTCCTGAATAACGATTTTTTACCTTTTAAGGCAGGAATTGAGGCGTTAGTTCCGACTATTTTGGTATCTCATAATGTGGTTTTTTGTATGGATAATGAATATCCAGCATCTTTAAGTTCAAAAGTAATTGGAGAGTTGCGTAATACTTTGAAGTTTAGTGGAATAATAATGACAGATGATTTAGCTATGGGAGCTGTTTCTTCATATGTTTCAACTAATAGTGCTGCTGTTTTAGCTATAAAAGCAGGGAATGATTTATTAATTACTTCTTCTTTTGATACAATGTATCAGGAAGTGTTAAATGCTGTTATAAATGGGGAGATTAAAGAGGCGGTTATTGATTTAGCAGTAAAAAGAATTATTGCTTGGAAATATGCTTATAAATTATTTTAATTAGTTATTTAAAATAATTTGGGTATGATATAATAGAGAGCAATTAGAGGTGTTTAGATGAATATTAATTCTATTTTACAAGTAAAAACAGATATCGGTCTTTTACGTAAAAAAAATGAAGATAGTGCAATAGCTCTTTCTCACCCACAGGACTTTTCAATTAAATTATTAGCCGTAGCTGATGGAATGGGTGGTAGGAGTTATGGAGAAGTTGCTTCTAGTTTAGTTACTTTAGAACTTGAAAATTGGTTTTTTAGTAAAAGTTGTAGAGAATTAAATGATACACGTTATATTATTTTGGATATGGAAAAGTTTGTACAAGAGAAAAATAGGGAATTAGTTCAAAAATATGGGAGTAATTGTTTGGGTACTACTTTGACAGTGGCACTTATAAATAATTATCAAACGGTTGTTTTAAATGTTGGGGACTCTAGGTGTTATTCATATGCTAATAATTGTTTAATACAAATTACAGAAGATGATTCTGATGTGTGGTCTTATTATAAGAGTGGGCGAGTTGGTAAAGAAGATTTAAGGTATTTTTCTACTTCTAATTTAATTACTACTTGTGTTGGTTTAGATAATGATTTTTGTCATTGTAAATTTAAGGTATTAGATAATAGAAGCTATTCTTTATTATTACTTTTAACTGATGGTGTGACAGATTTACTTACAGATTACAAGATTCAATTTATCATCGAAGATGCTCCTAAAGAAAAGATATTGGATCAGTTAATTTATGAAGCAGTTTATGTTAATCAAAGATTGTCTGTTCCTAATAGATTAGTACAAAATTTTTTAGAGCCTTTTATTATTCCTAGAAAAGGGAAGGATAATGCTACTGGAGTTATCTTTATTTCTAAATACTTTGATAATTGAATTAATATTTTTAATGAATTTTAAAAATATGTATAGAAATTAGAAAATTTTCCCATGATATAAATGGGAGGATGAAAAATATGAAAAAAATATTAATCTTTTTAGTAAGTATTGGTTTATTAGTATTTACTGGATGTACAAATACTTTAAATACTCCAACAAAACGAGTAGAGGAATTTCTTGGAAAATATCAGTCTATGGATAGTGATGTTTTAGCACAACTTGATAATGTTATTTCTGATGATAATACTATGAGTGATGATCAGAAGAAAGAATATAGAGCTTTGATGGAAAAGCAGTATCAAAATTTGGCTTATAAGATAAAAGATGAGAAAATTACTGGTGATACTGCTGTTGTAGATGTAGAAATTGAGGTTTATGATTATGCTACTTCTATTACTAAATCACGTAAATATTATGATGAGCATAAGGATGAGTTTAAAGATGGAAGTAAGGCTACTATTGATATAGATGATGATAATGATAAGAAAACAGATGATAATAAAGATTCTAATACAGATAATGAAGATGGTATTGATAGAAGTAAAAAAGAAAAATCTGATGATGATGATACCGTAGAAAGTAAAGATGATAAATATATCGATTACAAAATAAAACAATTAAAGAGTGTAACTGATAAAATAAAATACGAAATTACTTTTAACCTTACTAAAAATGGCGATGACTGGAAAATAGAAGATATAAGTGATATGGATCGTCAAAAAATTCATGGTTTGTTTGAGGAATAAATTTATTTAGATTTATAGGATAAGTAAGTTTATCCTTTTTTTCTTTATATAAACTAATTTTGTGTAATGAGTTTGTTCTATTTTTATCTAAAATTGAAGACATAAAGGTGATTACTTTATGAAGATAAAATTCTTCATATTTTGGTACTTTACTATATCAAATATACTATATTTTTTTCTCTTTATCAATAAATTTGGACAATTTTAATATAGATTATCTTATTAAATAGACATATTTTTATAAATATTAATTTATTAATTAGTCAAAACTTAGTCGTCGCCATATGAAATATAAATATAGTAAATGAAAATAGTTTAATATTTTTATTAAGAAAATAATTATATTTATAAATCCAGTCAGGAATTTAGTCATATCTTTTTAGAACTTATATTTCATAAGAAAAAGTAAAGTTTATCATAAAGTAATCACCTTTATGATTATTTTTATTTTACTTTATAAGCCATATCAATATTAATTATTGAGATCTTAGATAAAATTAGACAAAATAATAGAAAGTATTTAGGTAGTATTAAATAGATGAAAGGTTTGTTGGTATTATGAAGAATAAGAACTTATTAGTGGGTATAGTACTTTTAGTAGTAATATTTAATTCTATTGTTTATAGTGCCTTAAACTCAGAGATGTTTATAAATGGAGATGCTCATATTAGAGTAGAAAAGGATATTCGTATTACTG
>CAOJZZ010000065.1 GCA_948466315.1 uncultured Mycoplasmatota bacterium
CTAACTATTTATTTTTGCCCAAGGAGTTGTTGTACGTCCTCCTGAAGGGCACCATAAGAAAATTAGTCGAACTAATTCGACTTTCAAAAAATAAAGATTAATTTCGGTTAATCTTTATTTTTTATGTCATTGTAATACATAGGAAAACACATTATTCTATTTTCACCTAGCTCTTATTTACTTATTTTTTTTCAGCTTAAAGATTCATTGTATAATTATTAATCTGATATACACCACATTATTTTTAATTATAGAAAAACTTAAACCTAAGTATTTAAAAAAATCACTAATTTTAGTATAATCTATTTATAGAAGAAAATATAAAATAATATATATTAAAATAAATTGATGCTTTCTGAGATAATAAATATTTATAATTAAATATTTATTATAATTAAAACTATACAAGGAGAAAATATCAAATGATAGAACAACAAATAATGAAAATAATGAATCAAATTGAATATGGTTTTTTAGATGAACATGGTAATAATATAATAAATACTAATCCTAAAAAGTGGGACGAAGAATTCTATGATTTTTATTACTTATTAACACCTGATGAATTATTAAAAAACAAATATGGAGTATGTTGGGATCAGGTAGAACTAGAAAGAAGTCTATTCGAAGCAAAAAATATTAAAGTCCAAACCTATTTTATATGTACATATGACGAAGATAATTTACCATCACATACGTTCTTAACCTATGAAAAAAATAAAGAATTCTATTGGTTTGAACATTCTTGGAATATTTACAAAGGAATTCATAAATATAAAACTAAAAAAGAATTACTACTAGATATCAAAAATAAATTTATAAATAGTCATGCTACATCACAAAAAGCTTACACTCTCATCTATGAATATCAAAAGCCAAAGTATCATATTAATTGTTTGGAATTTTATAAATATTGTGAAAATGGAAAACTTATTAAACTAAATGAACCCTTATACTTTTATCATGTTGTAAATAAAAATGCAAACTTATCTCTTGGTCTATTAAGTATACAATATATGTATGATAATAAATTATTTGATTTATTTGATAAAAATACCAATAAATATAAAAATAGAATAGTAACTAGTTGGAACATTAAAAAATACCAAAATAAGAATGAAGATAACTTAACAAGAGAAGAAATACTTGATGCTTTAAATATATTTAGAGGAAAGTATGGGACAAGATATATATACTTTTTTAAATTCCCACCATATGAAGAGTTGGGTCCCAAAATAAAAGAACTTCTCCAAGTTAAAGATATTTATAGAATTAATATTAATGATGAAGAAATTCAAAAAAATATTAAAGATATATTTTATGGTTATGATGAATCTAATAGTTATAATGTTTTATTAGATAAAAAATATTATGAAAAAGTAACAAGAGAAAAATACTTTTCCAAATATGATGATAACTTAACAATCAACTTTTCTAAGCTAAACCATATTTCAATTGCTTTTAATAACAATTATTGTCCAATAGAGTATTTAGAAAAGATTTAATTAAACAATACCACATACATAAGAGGAAGTAAAATCTTATTAATACTAATAAAAATACAAGTGAAATAGCAAAAGAAATTGATATAATTGTTATTTTAGCTATTATATATTTTATCAAGGAAAGATTTTATTATTTTACCAAGTACTAGTATATTATATATAAATATCCTATAAGTAAATACTACTTTCTTTTTAATATCTACAACCATTATTTTAAATAAGGTAAAAAATCTTTAATTAATATAAATAATAAAGGAGAGGAAAGATTATGAGTGAACAAATAACCTCAATAATTTTACCCATTATAGCAGCCTTACCTGTTATTTTAATATGTTTATATGTCTACCAAAAAGATAGAAATAAGGAACCTATAAAATTATTGTTAAAATTATTTTCCTTAGGAATTATCACCTGCTTTATAGTGGTCTATTCATCAGAAATTATTGCCAATTTTATTCCCTTTTTTCATAAAAAAATAGATAATATGAATTTATTTGAATTAGTTATATATTCATTTATTGGAGTTGCTTTTATTGAAGAGTTTTGTAAATGGATAATGACTTACCTAGTAGGCTATAATAATAAGGAATTTGATGAAGTTTATGACATTATAATTTACTCAGTATTTGTCTCCTTAGGGTTAGCATTTTTTGAGAATCTTTTATATGTATTAGGTGAGGGTAGCATAAAACTTGGTATCTCAAGAGCCCTGTTAGCAGTACCAGGTCATGCTTGTGACGCCATATTTATGGGGTATTACCTAAGTATTGCTAAAATTTACTCTCTTAAAAATAATAAAAAATCAGAAAAAATAAATCTGATAAAAAGTATTGTGATTCCAACTTTATTACATGGAATATATGACTTCTGTATCTTTTCTTCCTATTTAATATTTTTATACTTGTTTTTTATTTTTATCATTATTTTATATATTAAAGCTATAAAAAAGCTTAAAGAAGTATCAAACATCAAAATAAAGCTACCATCAAATATTACTTGTTCTTACTGTGATAGTAAAGTAGATGAATAATTTTGTGATAATTGTGGTATGAAACAGGAATAATCTTGTCTTTTTTTTACATCTAATTTATAATAGAGACGGAGATGAAAAGATGAAAGTACTATTATATACAGAAGGGGAAAAATTATTTTATAAAAGTGGTCTAGGAAAAGCTATTAAACATCAAATCAAAGCTTTATCCTCAGCTAATATAGAATATACAACTAATGTATATGATGAATATGATATTATTCATATTAACTTTTATGGACCCAATTCTTATCGATTGGCAAAACTTGCTAAAAAGAAAGGAAAAAAGGTAGTATATCATGCCCATAGTACAGAAGAAGATTTTAAAAATGGTTTTATTTTCTGTAAACAAATTTCTCCAGCATTTAAAAAATGGTTAATAAAGTGTTACAATTTAGGAGATGTAATCATTACACCAACACCATATTCTAAAAGAATTTTAGAAGGATATGGAATAAAAAAGAAAATTTATGCTATATCTAATGGAATAGAGTTAGATACTTTTAAAAAAGATAATGAAGCAGGCATTCGTTTTAGAAAAAAATATAATTATACTAAAGAGGATAAAGTAATAATCGGAATAGGTTTATATATCGAAAGAAAGGGAATCGTTGATTTTGTAGAACTAGCAAGAAGAATGCCAGAATATAAATTTATATGGTTTGGTTCAAGTCCTTTATCAGCAGCAACAAAAAGCGTAAGAAAAGCTGTAAATACCAAATTAAATAATTTAAAATTTGCAGGCTATGTAGAACAGGAGACTATTAAAGAAGCAATGAATGGTTGCGACTTATACTTATTTCCAACTTTTGAAGAAACAGAGGGTATCCCAATAATCGAAGCATCAGCCTGTAAAAAAACATCACTAGTAAGAGATATTCCGATTTTTGAAGATTGGTTAGAAGACGGTAAAAATTGCTATAAAGCTAAAAATGTTGATGAATTTGAACAAAAAATAAAAAAAATTATGAATAATGAGTTACCTACATTAGGCGAATGTGCTTATGAAGTAGCCAAAAAAAGAGCTATAGAAGAAGTTGGAAGAAATCTAAAAGAAGTTTATGAAAATTTATTAAAAGAATAAAAAAGCATATCTCACTCAAAAGATATGCTTTACTTATATTTGTAATGTCTAGTTTTTTCCATAGAAATATTAAAGAGAATCCCTACAATCAACATATATGAAAGAAGACTAGAACCACCATATGATATAAAAGGAAGAGTAATTCCTGTAATCGGTAAAAGTCCCACAGTCATTCCAATATTTTGTACTTGTTGAAAGAAAAGCATTCCAACAATACCAGCTAAAATATATCTATCAGTATCAACTATACCTCTTTTACCTAGCATAATAATATTACTATCTAAAAATACAATAATACTAATAAGGATAATTACTCCAATTAATCCAAAATTAGAAGCAAAAACTGCGAAAATGAAATCAGTAGAAGCCTCAGGAAAATAAATAGGAGTTTTATTAAAACCATGTCCAAATATTCCAGAAGATCCAATCGCTGCCAAAGCATTTTCTAGCTGTAGTCCTGAACCACTTTTCCAAGCAAATATTCTCTCGAGACGATAATAAATAGAACTACCAAAAATAGAAATAAAAATATGCTCTTTAAAAAAGTAAAGTCCCAAAATTGTACCAACAACAATTCCTATAAAAACAAAACCACTTATAAACCATCTTAATCTTATTCCTGATGCAAACATCATAAATAAATAAATAATAAAATAAATAATAACTGCACCTGTATCAGGTTGCAAAAAGGTAAGGATAGAAGGGAGTAAAACAATACCTAGAGTTTTCAAAAGAAAACAAAACTCTTCTGCCATTGTTGGATCAGAATGATCACTTCTAAAATTATGAATCATAGTAGCAAGAGTCAGCATAATAAAAATTTTCATAAACTCACTAGGCTGAATACTTCCTATTCCTGGAATAACAAACCAACATTTACTATTATTAATAGGAGTACCAAAAAATAAAAGTCCTAATAATAATATATTACCTATAATATATAAAAACCAAGTATGCCGATACAAATACTCATTCTTCAACCTTAAAAGTATTATTACAAAAATAGTTCCAATAATATACCACATAAATTGTTTTAAAGCTAAATTTCCTAAACTTTTAGAAGTATAAATAGAAGCACAATAAATAGTAATAATACTAATAATTGAAAGTAAAAAAATAGGTACCAATATTTTTAAATTAATCTTACATTTCATTATATTTTCTCCTCGTTAATTATTATACCAAAAACTATCAAGTTTTATTGCTTAAATTCATAAAATATACTAAAGGAGAATATTTTATGAGAAAATTACCAAAAATATATCAAAATAATTTTAATAAAAAAATAATGAATAATAAGGAAGTATGTTATTTAAAAAATGAAGATAGTAGAAAAGAAAAACAAGATATACAAGAAATATTAATAGAAATTTTTAGTGGAATAGGTTATTCTTATAATATACCAGTATTAATAAAAACTTCTAATAAAATATATGAAACAAGTTTAATTGCTAAAACAAAAAACAATGTAGTAACCCTAGATAATGAAATTATCCCAATTAATCAAATTATAAGTATTAAAAAATTATAACTAACAAAGTGTGTAAATAATAAAGTTAGTAAAAACATAATAATTTAAAATACTATATTTTCCCATCGCCTCTATAGTAATAATTCAATTAACATATTATGTTAAAGAAAAGATTACTATTATATATTTCAATTATCAGTATAAATACAAGTAAAAGAGTGATTTTAACTTCACTCTTTTACTATAGAACTTTATAAATAAAAGACTATAAACAATTTAGTAAAAGAGTTTATAGTCTATAAAATATAATGACCTAACTAGCACAAATCAATATATGTATCTGTTAGACATTTGATAGCTCCAACACATTTTAAGTCTAATGTGAAAAATTCATTTGTATTAGTATAAGTGTTTTCAGCCTCATTAAAAGCAAGAATTCTACAAGTACAACAACAATCTTCTAAAGATTCAATTCTAAAAACTGAAGAATTATTATCTACATTATTAGAAGTATAAGGAAAACTCCAAGGGTTACCAGTACAACAATTAAATAACATAATAGGACGTGTATTATAACAGATACTATTACATACTGGACCTAAATAAGGCTTATCACAACCAGAATAACTTTCATTATCAAAATCTTGTTTTTGTAATAATAATATTTTCTTTAAAATATCATGTATACATCCACAGTCTTTTTTTAAATTATCTTCACCACACATAAATAATCCCTCCTTTCTATAAGCAATTGATGATGACATCATCAATACAATGAATTGCACAAATACAATCTAATTTAACAGTAATTGTTTGCTTAGTAGACAAGTAATTATTATCTATTTTTTGTAATATTAATAGAGTAGCACAATTATCAAAAACTTTTTCTACTCGAAACAAAGAACTATTTTGAGTATTACCATTATTATCAGTATAATTAGTATTAAAAATAGAACCATCTTTATTATATAGAGTAATGACCCTAGTATTATAACAACAGCCTGTATTTATAGGACCTAAAAACGGTTTTGCACAACCATCTTCTAAACAACAATTATTTCTAGAGTTTTTTTGTAACAAGCAAATAAGTTTTAGTAAATTTTTAATACAATTATTTACACTCACAGTCCCCACCTCTTTATCTGTTTCTAATATAAAATATTCTAAAAGTCCCAATTGGTGTTTATAAATACCCATATTATTTTATGTATGAGAAAAGATAAAATGTAAAAAAATAGTAAATGAATGTAAAAATAAGTCCAATTAAATCAAAAAGGTTGCGAAGACAAAAAAAGTTAGTTACAATTAAAACAAGGATAAGGGTTCGGTAAAAGGGCATTATTCTTATTTGTAAGTATAGGAGGTGAAAAAATGGAAACATTAAGTGCTAATAATGAAGCCTTTAAAAGGTTGGATGAAGCAATGCAAACAGCTGGTGAAGAATATAAACGACTTTTAGAAAGATTAACAAACTTAATCAATGAAATTACTAATGGAGATATCCAAGGAGACCCAGCAAAAGATTTGTTAAATAAGTTTCAATCAAAAGAAAGCGATTTTAGAGGTTTAGCGCAAACAATTAATGAAGCTGAACAATATATTGCTGAACAAAAAGCTAGATTTGGAGCAATGATGGGTAATATTGAAGCAGGAATGAGATAAAAGAGAGGAAGTGAAGTAATGAATATAGTAATTAGACCAGGCGCTGCAACAGAGGATGCTGCTCAAATAGATAGTATTATAAGTACAATGATGGATAAAATGACAGAATTAAATGCTGCTATAGATGCCTATATTGATGCTGGTAATGATACTATTCAACAAGACTGGGGAACTACAGTAAAATTAAATTGGAAGGGATATTATAATAATGGTATTCCCGAAATATTAGCTGAAATGGCTTTTAGTGCTGAAAATTTAAGAAAGGCTGTTGATGAAGCCCTTGCTTATAGTCAACAAGGATAAAATACATTGCATATGCAATGTATAGTAAATAGAAAAGTAATCTTTTCTATTTACTATACATTAGTATAAAGATAGTCTAAGAGATAATTGTTAGACTAATTATATAAGGAGATGGTGTTATGGCTTATGGAATAACTAGTGAAGCACAATTGATAGATATAGCTCAAATTAATAGAGGATGTAGCCAAATTGATGATGCAGCCAGTAAATATACTCAAGTAGGTAATGAAGTTAGTTCAGTAAATTGTGGTTCTTCTGCACTATTAGTAGATGGGAAAACCATGCAACCAAGCATTGATATAGCTGGAAATTCTATAAAATCATTTGAAGGAGAAGTAAAAGCGTTTACTAGCAGTATAAGAAGTCAAGCACAAATGATTCTTATGAGACAAAAAGCAGAACTTCAAGCATATAGAGAAGAACAAGCACGAATAGCTAGAGAAAAAGCAGAAGCAGCCAAGAATAATAATTAATAGGAGGTTAGTATGGGAAGCTTTTCAGCCAATCCAGGTGCGATATCAAGTGCCGCAGGTGCATTAAGCGCAGCAGCATCAGGACTAAGCGGAATTAGTTCTGAAATATCAGCTGGAATAAGTACGATTAGTAGTGCTAGAGGAAGTGAATATTTAACAATATCGCCAGGTGCAATATTAGAACAACCAAATCAAGCTAGAACAATTATAAGTGATCTTGTATCACTATTAGAAGGAAAATTAGCCCAAATACAGAGTTATCGAAGTGGTTCAGGTGCAGTACCAAGCTTTGGTTCTAGTGTAACTCAAAGCAGTTCAGGTAAAGAACCAGGTATTGCAACTAAAGGTTTAGTAACCGCTGCTAGAGCTGGTTCAACATTCGGAATAGCAAATTTTAAAATGATTGAAGGAGGGTTTTCGGCTTTAGAACATGTTGTTGACGCTGGAGCTACTATAATAAGTAAACCTATTGGGTGGCTTTGGCCAAAAGCAAAAGAAAATATTGGTAATTTTGTGAAGAAAGATCATGTTGGAGACTTCGCTACAAACCAATATGAGAATGGTTTATTAAAAAATATGAATAATCTAAGCTATTTAAAACATGATAGCACAGCTGCAAAAAAACTTAAAGATACCAACACTGTGTTAACAGGGATAGCCGCAGCCTGGGCTACAGGTGGATGGGCTGGTGGTGGACTTGCAAGTACTATGGCAGAGATGGGACTAACTGGAGCCATTGGTGTTGGTAGGAGAACAGAAGCTGAACTAAAAGCAGGAGAATCATTTGATTCTGCTTCAAAAAAGGGATTTAAGGAAGGCTCTATAGAAGCAGCATTTGTAGGTGCAACAGGTCCTATATTAAAAATAGGTGGGGCAGCTTTTAAGACAGGTGGAAAAATACTAAGAAAAGTAGGTAATAAAGTATCACAAACAGGTTTAGGTAAAGCTGTTAAAACAGGTGGTACAATGCTAAAAAAAGCAAATAGTAAAGTATCGAAAACAAATTTTGGCAAAGCCATTAAAACAGGTAGTACAAAACTAAAAAATGCGAAAAATAAATTAGTTACAGCATTTAAAGGAACAAGTAACAAGGGAAGTACAAAAGTATCTAATAAAACAGGTGCAAAGGCGTTTAAAAATGAAGAAGGTAGAAGATATGCTGAATATATACATGAACAAAATGCAAAAAAGACATTTGGGAGTACAATTAAGAGTAAAGCAGGTAATGTAAAATCTATTGTCTCAGATATATTAGGAAAATCAAAAAATACTAAGGTAACAAATGGAGTAACTAAAATAAATGGTAAAACAGTAAAAACTTCAACAGCTTCCACAAAAACACCATTCAAAGAAAAATTAAAATCTAAAGGTTCAGAAATATTGGAAAAATCGAAAAATAGTACCAAAGTAACAAATGGAGTAACTGAAATAGGTGGAAAAAAAGTAACTACATCAACTGGTC
>CAOJZZ010000066.1 GCA_948466315.1 uncultured Mycoplasmatota bacterium
TTATCCTTTGTTGTTATCTATCTACTGACATTTTCTTAAAAATTTGACAGTTTTTCATTTCTTGGCTGGAAATTTTTGTTTTTTTCTTTTATGACTTATTAATTTTTTTATTAGAATAATGCCTAATGCACTACCTAAAGAATCAATTAAAACATCAGTTATACGTGCTGTTCTACCAGGTGTAAATATTTGATGAAACTCATCACTACACGCAAATAGAATACAAAAAATTAAGCTATATTTGAAAGATTTTTGAAGATTATTAGTTTTTAAAACTAAAAATGTTAGTATACCTAAAGTGAAATAAAGTGTAAAATGAGCAGTTTTACGAACTAAAAACCTTGTTTCTTTTACTAATTCTAGTTTTTTTGAGACACTTATGTCTTTGTTAAGTATATTTGCAGCTTTATCAATGATTTTAAAGGCAAATGTATCACTTAAACTTTCGCTTTTTGTTCCTGTTTGACTAGAAAAAAGTATAATACTAAGTAAAAGAAGAATGAATAATATTGTAACAACTATTTTTTTATTCTTCATTTTTTCACCTTCTTTTTTAGAATATCTTTTAAAAGATTTAAGTAATATTTAAAGTTATCTGTTTTAAAGAAGATTAATAATAGTATTAAATTGGGTATAATTAAAGCAATTAAGCTATTAACTATAAATTCTAAGAAATCACTATTAAATGTAAACAAACTTTTAAATATATAAGTAAATATACTTAACAAAATAAATATACTTAAATATCCTATAGTTTCTTTAATATAATTAATATAGCTTCTATTAAATAATTTCTTGTATACATATTTTGGATAACTATAGCACCATAAAGCTAAACTGCTAATAATGGTTCCCATAAAAATTCCACTTAAACCAAAATACTTTAATAATATTAAAGATGCAATAATATTTAAAGCAGATTCTATTAAAGGAACAAAACGGTCTTCGTAATAGATACCACTAGCTTCTTTAAAAACCATAAAACATGTGCGCATAGATCTTTGATAATAATTAATTACTAAAATATATAAAGCTAATAGTGGTAAAATAAATTCTTTACCTATCCATATTTTAATAAAACTTTCCATAATAATTAAAATACTAATACCTGAGAAGGTAGCTATCCAAAAGTTTAAAAATCTAACTTTTTTGAATATATGAAAATTTTTGGTAGAATTATTTTCAACTAAAAGATTACCTACACTAGGTGTTAGAGTGTTAATTACTTGACCAAATAATCTATTAACTGCTTCAATTATTAAGGCATAATTAGAATAAAGACCAACTGTAATAATTCCTAGATATTTTGATATGATTATATTATCTGTGCCTAAAACGATAAATCCACCAATTTTATGAAAGAATAAGGCTTTTACTTTTTTAAATATGTCTTTTTTTGTTTCTTTATCTAATTCTTCAGAATTATTTTTTAAATAAGAATACAGTTTATTAGCAATTATAGATAAAATAATATTTTCTAGCAAACGCATAATAATTTTAATTATTAAGTATAAATAATAATTTTTAGTAGCAATTAATATTATGATTTCTATTAAATTTAAAATTATTAAATATCCTATATGAATTAAATTGACAACATAACTTTTTTGATTAGCATTTATTAAGGAGCGCTTATATGATAAGAGATATGAACATACAACTTCTATAATAAACATAATATATACTAAACTAATATTAATATCAATAGTAATATTTTCAATAAATAAAGGTAAATATGGAGTAATTATTAAACCTATTATGAAAATAGCTAGAGCAATTATGTTATAACACTTTTTGTAAAAGTTCATAAGAGCTTTTACTTGTTTAGAATTATTTTCTGCTAAAGGTTTGTATAAATGATATATTATAGCTGAACCTATTCCTAATTCTACTATGCCTAACATAGAAATGATATTGGAAAATAAGCCATTAATTCCTAAATATTCATTCCCTAAGGTTTTAATAAATACCGCTTGAGCTACTAAGCCAATTACAATTGTTACTATATTTGTTATAAAAGAAACTAATGTATTTTTTATAGAGTTTTTGGTACGCATTCTCATTCCTCCTTTTCTATTTATTTTTTTAGCAGTGCATATATTTTTGTAAAAAACCAGATTTTCTCATATTTTTCATTATAAATTAATTGACAGAATAATCGATTTTTGAAAGGTATTTCTTTAAAATTAATGCTAACTTTTTTTAATTTTTCCCATTCAACTGAATTAAATAAAATACTTAATTCTCTTTTGTAAGTTTCAAAGGTTATGTTTTTTATTTCTATATTTCTGATTAAGTAGTTAATATGAAGTAATATTTTTTTATAAACTTTATAAACATTGTGTTTATTAACTAAAATTTGATAGGCATTTATACAATCAATTGAGTTTTTTATTTGCTTTTTTATTTTTCCTGTTCGTGATGCACTTTGATTATTAATTCTACATAAATAACCATTATTATTTAGATATCCTATTCTTTTTGCTTTTTTAAATAAAGTATAAGTAAAAATAAAATCTTCTCCAAAGCCTATATTTTCACTAAAATATATCTGATAGTTCTTAATAAGATTAATATCTATTAATTGCATACAGCTAGAATTTAATTTAGTAGTATTAATAAATATATTATCTATATCATCATGTTTTATTTCATAATAATTATCTTTAAAATAACTTATTAATTCAATATTTTTAGTAGTTATTTTAAAGTTGCCATATGAAGATTTTATAATATCAAGTTTATTTTTATGTAATGTTTTAATTAAGCTTTCTAAGTAATCATTATTAATTATATCATCAGCATCTAAAAACATTATGTAATCTCCTGTAGCAGTTTTAAGGCCTGTATTTCTGGCTTGGCTAACCCCACTATTTTCTTGTTCTATTATTTTAAAATTGTAATTTTGATATTTTTTTAAAATTTCACTAGTTTTATCTGTCGAACCATCATTTATAACAATAATTTCAATATTTTTATAAGTATTATTTAGCACTGAATTTAAACAATCTTCTAAAAATTCCTCACCATTGTAAACTGGAATAATAACCGAAATTTTAGAGTTTTTCATTTTTATCACCAACTTTTTCATTAAATATTGATAGATTTAATATTATGGTAAATATAAATATATAATTATTGAAACTATAATATTCTGATAGCATCATAATAAAATATGTGAGCAATACTACTAGAGATAAAGTTTTTAACTTTAAATTAGTAATTCTTTTTATTCCTTTATTTAGCTCTACTAATGTACAGCTAATAATAGAAACTCCAACAAAACCACATTGATATAATAAATCTAGTAACTGATTATGACAAGTTACAGCTTGCATATAATTAAATTTTATAATTCTTATAGCAGATGACTCAAAGCCATAACCAAAGTAAATACTATCTTTAATATATTTTAAAGCGGTATCCCAAATATAAATACGATTAGTAAAATTTAAATCTCTATTTAAAACATTTTCAATTATTATGGCAAAAATATTTTGCATTCTAAATACAATTATTAAAAAGAAAAAGGCTAAATAAATAAAAATTATTGTTTTGAAATTAAATAACTTTATTTTAGTAAGTTTTTTCTCCAATAGAATACCTAGTAATAATATTATAATTCCTACTAATCCTGTTGAACTGTCAATTAATAAAGCTGTTATTAAAGATATAATAATTATAAATATTGTTGTGTATGATATTTTTTTATCGTTGATTATATCTAAATAGTGTGACATAGCAATATTAGGAATTATAAATAATATAAAAGCATTTTTGTATCCAAGAAACCAATTTGCCCATGCATTTACAGCATTAATATATAAACCTTTTGGGTATAAAACTATTGTAATTAAATTTATAATTAACAAAATTGTAAAATATATTATATTTGATTTCAAAAAAATCTTTTGGTATTTTATTATACAATAATTATACATAAGAAACATCATAATATATTTTGAAGCATTCAGAATATATGTTGAAATATCACCATTATTTATTACAGTAATAATTCCTAATAAAATAAAAAATATTAAATAGGAAATAAAAAATTTAGGATTATATATTTTTCTGTTTTTTAAATATAATATAATAATAATAAAATAGTCTAAAATTAACATTATATTAGCTATATTAGGAAACCATGATATTTTATATTCTAAATAAGTTGGGACAAAAAAGGGAAATATTAAAATTATACAAAATAATATTTTACTTAAATAATTACTTTTTGCTTGCATTTTTACTTCACCTCTTTTTAATTAAATTAATATAATTTTTATAAAATTGTTCTTTTGAAAAAACTGCTGCTCTTTTAATACCATTTTTAGTTAGCGATTCTCTTATATCATTATCATCTAAATATATTTTCTCCATATTTTTTATTAAACTTGGTATTAAATCTTTTTCATTGCATATTAATGCACTATTATCTACTACTATTTCTGGTATTCCTCCTACATTATTAACGATTAATGGCAAAGATGATGCTAAGCCTTCTATTACAACATCACCTAATGATTCCTTAAAAATAGATGGGACAATTTGCGTATCGCAAGTTTTATAAAACCTCCAAATATCGTTATTATCAATATATCCACTAAATATTGTATTTTTAGTAGTTAATTTTTGAATTTCATTTATGTATTTACTTTTTTTGCTATTTTTAAAGTCTGATGAACCTATAATTAATAACTTAGTATTAGCATATTTTTTATTTAATTCGTTAAATGCAATTATTAATTCTTTGACACCTTTTTGTTTATTTATTCTACCCACATACATAAAAATAAAGTCATTTTTATGTATTTTATATTTATTTCTTATTTTATTTTTTTCTTTTTCTGATAGCTCTTGTTTAAATTTACTAATATCAATTCCATTATATAAAGTATATATTTTATTGTTATTTTTTAAATTAATTTCTGCTACACGTTTTCCAATATAATCACTTACTGTTAAGATTCTCTCATAGCATTTATAAACTTTTAAATTTTTTTTGGAACTTTTATTTAGATAATCATTGTGAAGATGTAAAATCATAGGGTAATTAATATATTTTTTTAATACTAGACCATATAATGGATTATTTTCTATAATTATTTTATCATATTTTATATTTTCTTTTTTTAATTTTTTTATAACTTCTCTTATATAAGCATTACCTATATAAATATTTGGAATTTTGTTAATTAAAGCATAAATTACTTTTTTTATTTTAAATAATAATGATTTATTGTTTATGTATTTATAGATAGTACTGTTTAAAATTAAATCATTATTATCATTTTTTGAATTAATACCAATTACTGTAATAGTAATTTTTTGTTGTTTTTCGTTTTCATTTACTATTGTATCAATTAAACTTTCAACTGCACCACCATTTATCGCGGGAACTGGCAAATATCCAGGACTAATAATTAGTATTTTCAATTTTTATTCTCCTTTCCTTAATAATTCATATATTCTTCTGCAATTATTCATATCATTTTTTTCAAAAAAATTATCCATATTTGTTAAAAATTCTTTTTCAATTTTATAATCTTTGTGATAATATTCTACTACTTTTTTTATGACTTCATTGCTATTTTCTAAAACTACGCCAAAACTATTTTGTTCATAATTAAAATAACCTTCTTTATATTGTTTTTCTCGATATTCTTTTTTGTCAAACTGAAAAAAAATGATTGGTTTTCGCATATAAGCAAAGTCCATAAATACACTTGAATAATCAGTAACTAATAAAGCTGAGTTTTTTAATGCTGAACTAATATCATAGCTTGTATCTAAGAATTTAATATTGTTACTAGTTGTTGTAAAATCTTTTAAATATTTTTGAAAATCTATATGTGGATAAAATAGTATTTCCAAATTATTAGATTCAAGAAATTTAATTAATTCTTTGTTATTTAAAAATTCATTCCAATTTTTATAAAAATTTGTTTTAATAAAATTTATTTTGTCTCCTAATTTATTTGTTTCCCTTCCTAACCAATTTCGCCAAGTAGGCATGATTAATATCTGTTTTTTATTAATATTTATATGATGTAAATTATCGAATCTTGCAAAGCCTGTATATTGAACATTTTGCTTTGGATAGCCAAATTTTTGCTTAATGAACTCATATTCATTTTTGGCACCACAAATAAAATAGTGAAATTTAGTATTCCTATAATATAGCCATTCTGCATCATCTTTGGTAATTCCATGCTGTAAAAAAACTCTATTATTGAAAAGATTTAATTTAACATGTAAAATATAGAAAAATGGTTGATTAGGATTCCCGTTTTTGTGATTACTAATATTATATTGTGATGATAAATAGTAAATCCAATGTTTGAAGCTTTTAAATTCAATTATATTGCCAAAACTCTTTACTTTTTCATAGTCTTTACTGTTTTTTTTGATAACATAATAACATATCTGATTTTTTTTGTGTTCTCTCATATACTTGTAAAACCAGTAACCATTATCTCTAGCAGTATTACCATTTTCACATACTAACCATATTTTCTTATTTTTAATTTTATTATATAATCTAAATATTAAAGCACAAGGCAGAGAAATTAAAAATATAAACGGAGCTATAAAGTCACTTATTTTTATATACTTTATATTTTCAGTTATTTTTTTCATATTACCTCCTATTTTTTAAACTATTAAAAATACTTGGATGCTTTATTTTAATATAATGAAATGTTTTCCCCATAAACATGGTAATTAAAGTAGATTTTATTTTAATTGGTATCAAAGCTATTTTAGTTTTTTTACTTTTAGGTTTTACTTTTTTTAATGTTTCTCTGGTAAGAGGGTCTTTTATAATTCTTTCTATCTCTTTGTATCTTTTATGAAAGCTCATTTTAATACAATATATATTTTCAATACAGCCTAACATTCTTTCAATAAATCTCCTACTAGAGAATTCAAGATAATCAGTATTATTAAGGTCGTAAAATTCTTTAAAATAATTATTAAAATCATAATATTCTTGTTTTCTAATTGAAAATAAATTTTCTTTATAGTTTTTTGTTAAAGCCCCTTCTCGCTCACGGATATAATGATAAAACGCTTTGTTAGAGTTATAGAAATTATTAATGAA
Organism: uncultured Mycoplasmatota bacterium; assembly: GCA_948466315.1. Classification (GTDB taxonomy): domain Bacteria; phylum Bacillota_I; class Bacilli_A; order RF39; family UBA660; genus CAOJZZ01. The sequence goes on from CAOJZZ010000066.1 coordinate 7,103, forward strand.
TTTTAAATATGTTTGATTGAATAAAACATCCTCGCCCCAATTATGGCCTATAAACTTTATTTTATTTTCATTAATAATTCTTTTTAAGTAAACTTTATTCCATATATTATATAGCATAGTATTATCCCATAAGGCAATAAAATCCTTTTTTAGTTCAGCTTTATTCTTGTAATACTTCTCTTTAAAGGATATTTTATCAAAACTTATTCTTTTTAATTTAGAATTTTCAGTTTCAGAATAAAAAGCAAAGTTTAATAATTCTATTTCGGGATTTTTAGTAAAATACTCTATTATTGTTTCTAAATAATTGGGGCTAATATAATCATCAGAATCTAAAAAGCATATTAATTCACCAGTAGCTAAAGCCAATCCTTGGTTTCTAGTATCAGATACGCCAGTATTTTCTTTATTTATTAACTTTATTCTTTTATCTTTAAATTTTTCTAATATAGAAGCACTATTATCAGTAGAGCCATCATTTAAAAGTATTAATTCATAATTTTGATATGATTGATTTAAAATGGAGTTAATTAGTCGATTAAGATATTTATCACAGTTAAATATTGGTATGATAATTGATATTACAGGTTTCATATTTTTATCAACTACTTTCTAGTCTATCCTTTTATTCTATTATATTTTAAACTAATTTTAATAAAAAAGCTATATATCAAGAAAATTTTGTTATATAGCTTTTAAATGTTTTCTTAATTATTTGGCGCCCTTTTTTGATAATACTACACTAAAAGTTCTTAACATTATTTTTAAATCAATCTTTAAACTTCTAATACGATAATATTTACAATCAAATTTTAATCTATCTTTAAAACCACAGTCACTTCGACCATTTACTTGCCACAAGCCTGTAAGTCCTGGAGTCATTTTTATTATATGGCTATAATATCCACCCATATCATTCTTTTCTCGTGGCAAATATGGTCTTGGTCCAACAAACGTCATATCACCATTAAAAATATTTAAAAGTTGGGGCAATTCATCAATGGAAGTTTTACGAATTAATTTTCCTACTCTTGTTACACGTGGGTCATTTTTTAGTTTTTTGTTATTAGTATATTCTTCGTATATTGCGGGATCATTTTGCATTAGTTCTTCTAATACTTCTTCAGCGTGATCTATCATAGAACGGAATTTGTAAATGGTAATAGCTTTACCATTTTTACCAATGCGAGTTTGCTTTAATATTGCAGGACCCTTAGAATCAATTTTTATTAAAATACTTATTAATAAAAACATTGGTGATAATATAAGAATTGCAAGGCCAGATACTATGATATCAAATAATCGTTTAATACCATAGTAAAAATATCTTTTACTTTTAATTTTACTGGTATTTGCTGTTATACTTATGCTTTCATCAAACATAAATAAAACCCCCTTTTTAAATTGAGGTATATTCTAGCATAAGTTTTAAAAAAAATCAAGTTTTTACTTTTTTGCTATTAGTTTGTTAGTTTTGTTTTTAAATATAAAAAAGA
>CAOJZZ010000067.1 GCA_948466315.1 uncultured Mycoplasmatota bacterium
ACATATAATAGTGATTATTCTAAAAATACTACAAGTATGCAAGTAACCCTTCCAAATAGTGAATCTATTATGGTTTATGAAGTTACTATTACTAATAAAAGTGATATTGATTATGAAGTGGCTGAAATAGTAGAAGAGTCTTATTCTAATAGTAACATTAAGTATGAGTTAATTGATATAGAAAAAGGAGAAGTAATAGATGGAGGAACTATTCATACTTTTAAAATAAAATTTACAACTACAGAAAATAATCCAGATACTAAAACAACTTTAGTTTTAAAATATACTTTTGAGGAGTGGGGACCATCTTTATATAATATAGTAGCTCATAAATCAAAAAGTTTAGATACAGATATAGACTTTGGAGTAGCTCCTACCAAAGAAACATCAGGAGTATATGAGATGAATAGTACTAAAGATAATGAGTATCCAGTCTATTACTATAGAGGTATAATAGATAATAATAATGTAAATTTCGCAGGATTTTGTTGGAAGATAGTAAGGACCACATCAACAGGATGAGTAAAATTAATTTATAATGGAGTACCAGTAGAGAATCGAAGTTGTAATAATAGGGGAGAAGCTAGTCAGATTGGAAAAAGTCAGTTCAATCCCTTACCCTTACCGGGTTCAAGAAATGATATTAATTATATATTTGATAATGGTAGTAATTCAACTATAAAGACAGTTATTGATAATTGGTATTCTACTAATATGCAACAATACACTACTATGTTAGAAGATACTATTTGGTGTAGTGACAAAAGTATAGATTCAAAATCTGATACTGTTTGGAAATATGGTACTTGGGGAAGAAATCTTAATAATATATTACCTAGTATAAAATGTCCTAATGCTAGTGATAAATATAGTGTTAATTCCATTACTGGTAATGGAAGATTAGTATATCCTATAGGATTATTAACAGGAGATAAAGTAACCCTGGCAGGACATGGAAATAAAGGTTATACAACACTTGGTTATTTATGTAATAATGAGAATTTTTGGCTATTGTCACCAAATTTTAGCAATACTTACTATTCTGATGTTTTGAGAGTAAGTACAGAAGGTAATTTACTTGGTGCTTGTGTAAGGGAAGTATATGGAGTAAGACCATCTATTTCTCTTATAAATAGTACTATAGTTAAGGAAGGAAATGGAAGTTTCTCTAATCCCTACAAATTGATAGAAGAAAACACATAAATAAAAAAGTATCTATTTTTTATTCAACAGGTTCTATTACTAAAAATAGAATCTTTTTCTATATTAAATTTTCATAATCAATTATACTATTATATATTGAAATCAATAAAATCTATATTCATATTGCAATAAAAATTATAACTTAACTCTTAATTATTTAAAGATACGTGTTATAATATAGAAGCAGAAGGAGGAATCCTAAATGGAAGATAAATTATCAAAAGAAGAAGTTTTGCATGTGGCTAAACTAGCTAGAATAAAAATAAGCGAACAAGAAATAGAAAAATATCAAGTCGAACTAAAAAAAATCTTAGAAGATGTGGAAAAAATAAATTCTATAAGTGGTTATGACGATGATATATTAATTTGTTGTTGGGAAGATGAAACTATATTAAGAGATGATATTTCTAAAGAAATGTTAGATCCAAAAGAAGTTTTAAAAAATTCACCACGTCATAGCGGAAATTATATTGAAGTACCAGCAGTAATTAGTGAGGAGGTTTAATTTATGATGTATCTAGATAAAAGTATTAAAGAAATAAACAAGTTATTAATAGATAAAAAAATTAAACCTATAGACTTAGTAGAAGAGGCATTTACAAGAATTGAAAATAATAAAGAGTTAAATGCCTACATTACTTTGAATAAAGAGGAAGCTCTAAAGCAAGCAAAAGAATTAGAAAGTTTAGAGGTAGATAATCCTTTATTTGGTATTCCAATAGCTATTAAGGATAATATTATAACTAAAAATCTTTTAACTACTTGTGCGTCTCATATTTTAGACAATTTTATTCCAATATATGATGCTACTGTAATAGAAAAAATCAAAAAAAAGCGTATGATTATTATAGGGAAGACTAATATGGATGAATTTGGTATGGGTTCATCTAGTAGAACTAGTTATTTTAAAGCACCTAAAAATCCCTGGAATAAAGAAAAAATAACTGGAGGTTCCTCAGGAGGTTCTGCTGCAACTATTGCTGCTAACTGTGTACCATTAGCTCTAGGTACTGATACTGGAGGTTCAATTAGACAACCATCTAGTTATTGTGGAATTGTCGGTATGAAACCAACTTATGGTAGAGTATCTCGTTATGGACTCGTTGCCTTTGCCTCAAGCCTAGATCAAATAGGACCTATGACTAAACATGTTTATGAAAATGCCTTATTATTAAATGCTATTGTTGGTAAAGACGAAAAAGACCTAACTTCAACTACCAAAGAGGATGAGGACTTCACAAGACTAATTGGAGAAGATATTAAAGGGATGAAAATTGCTATTCCTAACTACTTTATGAGTGACATTGTTGAAGAAAATATAAAAGAAAAAATAAAAGAAGTTGTTGAACTACTAAAAGAAAAAGGTGCCATTATCGATTATATAGATATCAAGTATATAGAAAATGCTGTTACTCTTTATCAAATTATAGCTATGGGGGAGGCTAGCTCTAATTTAGCCCGTTTTGATGGTATTCGTTATGGCTATTCTAAAGAAAACCCAAAAGATATAATGGATTTATATTATGGAACTAGACAAGAAGGATTTGGTGAAGAGGTCAAAAGAAGAATTATGATAGGTTCTTATTTATTAAGTGGAGAAAACGCTACCAAATATTATAATAAAGCCTTATCAATTAGAGATGATATGAAAAAAGAATTCACGATGTTTTTTGAAAAATACGACTTAATCATTGGACCAACAACTACAACAACAGCTTATAATTTAACTGATCCTATGGATGATCCTCTAAAGAGTTTTATGGACGATATATTAGTAATTCCTGTAAATATGGCCGGTCTTCCAGGCCTAAATATTCCAGTAGGCTTTACTAGTGATTCTATGCCAATTGGTATGCAAATTATTGGTAATGCTTTTGAAGAGGCCCAAATATATAAGCTAGCCAGTTTCATTGAAAACAAGCTAAATCTTGATCTAAATCCAGGAGGTGCTAAAAATGCCTAACTATATTCCTACAATTGGTATAGAAGTACATGTGGAATTAAAGACTAAAACAAAAATATTTTCCAATTCCACAAATGGTTATGGTAAAATGGCCAATTCCCTAACTAATGTTATTGATTTAGGTTATCCAGGTACTCTGCCAACGCTTAATAAAGAAGTGATTAATTTAGCAATTAAAGCTGCTACTGTCTTAAATTGTAAAATTAGAAGAAAAATGCATTTTGACCGTAAAAACTATTTCTATCCCGATAATCCTAAAAATTATCAAATAACTCAAGCTAGAACCCCTATAGGTTATGATGGTTATATAGAAATAGAAATAAATGGTACTAAGAAAAAAATAGCAATAGAAGAAATGCATATTGAAGAAGATACTTGTAAAAGTACTCACCGTGGTACTAAAACTTTACTAGACTTTAATAGAGCAGGAGTACCATTAATTGAAATAGTTACCAAACCATGTATCTCTAGTAGCGAAGAAGCTAAACTATATCTAGAAAAATTAAAAGAATTACTATTTTACTGTGACATAAGTGATTGTAAAATGGAAGAAGGCTCTATGCGAGCCGATGCCAATGTCTCAATAAGAAAAAAAGAAACAGATCCTTTTGGCACTAAATGTGAAATTAAAAATATAGGTTCAATTTCTAATGTCGGCATAAGCCTTGAAAAAGAAATAATTCGTCAACAAAAACTTCTAGAACAAGGAGAAACTTTTAAAGAACAAACAAGAAGATATGATGACAAAATAGGCGATACAGTACTAATGCGTATCAAAGAGACAGGAAATGATTATCGTTATTTTCCAGAACCTGATATTCCATACCTTTATATTACAGAAGAAATGATTACCCAAGTAAAGAAAAGTATCCCCATGCTACCAGATGAAAGAAGACAAGTTTATCTAAGTAAGGGGGTAACTACTATTAATACTAATAAATTAATTCAAAATAGACCTCTAAGTGAATTTTTTAATACTTTACTTGACGAAAACATAAACTTTAAAATAGCCAGTAACCTACTATTAGGTGACATTTCAGCTTACTTAAATAAAACTGAAAAAGACATTACTGATACAACTTTAACTAAAAATCGTTTTATTGAATTAGTAAATAATATGGATAAGAAAATCTTAACTAGTAAAAATCTAAAAGATATTTTAGATAAAGTCTTAGAAGAAGAAAAATCAATTGCTGAAATAATCAAATCATCTGGTATCGAAAATATTACTGATGATAATGCCCTTAGAGAAATAATTAAAAATATTATTGAAAATAACCAAGAAACTGTAACTGATTATAAAAATGGTCATGATAGAGCTATAAAATTCTTTATGGGACAGGTTATGAAAGAAACAAAAGGAGGAGCAAATCCTAATTTGGCTATGGAAATTTTACAAGAAGAATTAAAAAATAGGTAAAAATTTATGAATTGAAAAAGATAAATGCATAGTGTATAATAAAAATATTAGGATGTGAAGATATGAATTTTATTAAAAGAAATAAAGGGACAATAATTGCCGTAAGTATATTCTTAATAGCTTTAGTTGTTTTAGTACAAATAAAAAATATGTTTTTCCCAAACGAAAGAAAAGCAATATATGGTAATCGTTTAGATGGGATAAGCGAGGTAAAAATCAATGATGATAAAAAAAATCAAGTACAAGATTCTCTTGACGAATCTGTTCAAAATACTAGTGTTAGAGTAACTGGTAGAACAGTAAATATTATTTTAACAGTTATAAATGATGTCTCTGTTGAAACTGCTAAGAGTTATGCTGAAAAGTGCTTAGAGCCATTCTCAGAAGAACAAAAAGGATATTTCGATTTCCAAGTATTCATTAAGAAAGATATTGAGACAGGAGAATTTCCAATTATTGGTTACAAACAACATACAAAAGATTCTTTCACTTGGACTAAAGATAGGACGGGGACTGAATCATGAAAAAAAAATTAATAATAATTATCTCAATTTTAATAGCAATATTAACCTTTTTCTTTGTCTATAGATACTATAATAAAGAAGATAAAACAACAACTCTAACTGTAACAGAGAAAAGATGGGTCACTGAAAATAAAGATAAAACATATGACTTCGAAGTAGTAAACGATTATCCATTATATGGAATGAATGGGACAGGAGTTATCTTTGACTTTATAAATGATTTTGAAAAAAATATAGGTATAGAATTTAATAAAATTCCATATCTAAAAAACTCGGCTCCTAAATCAGATAGTTATCGAGTAAGAATTCTAAATAACGACGAAAAATTAGGTAAAAATGACTTGCCATTATTTAATGATAATTATATTGCTGTAGGGAAGAAATATGAGCGAATAAACCATATTAAAGATATGAAAAATATAACCTTTGGTGTATTTAAACAAGATTCCTCAGAAATAAGTTATTATTTAAAAAGTGGTACTAATCTTTCATATAAAACGTATAGTTCAATAACAGATTTATATAAAGCTTTAGATACTGATGAAGTAAATATGATTATTGTTCCAAATATTATGTATTTAGATAATATAATTAAAAAAGATAAATACTCAATAAATTATTATTTTACTGAAATGAAAAAACAAATAGTATTAACCTTAAGTAATAATAATGAACAATTAAATAATATCGTAACTAAATATTATAATAAATGGCGTTTAACAAAATATGTTAATGAATATAATGATGCCTACTTAGACTATTATTTAGAGAAAAACAACTTAAATGCTAAAACAAAGGCATCTCTAATTTCTAAAAACTATGTTTATGGTTATGTGGAAAATTCTCCATATGAAGTAAAAGTAAATGGGAAAATAGCTGGAATAGCCGGCGAATATATTGAAAGAGTATCCCGTCTTGCTGATATTAACTTCAAACTGAAAGAATATAAAACTAAAGAAGAATTAAAAGAAGCTATAGATAAAGAAGAAGTAGATATCTATTTTGACTATTATAACTATAATAGTAATAAATACTTATCAACTCTATCTACATTTATTGAAGACTATGTTGTTCTAGGAAAACAAAAAGATGAACATATAATAAACTCTTTTGAGAGTTTAAAAGATAAAAAAATAGCTATGATAAAGGGAGATTCACTAAATAATTATTTTCAAAATAATTCTAGAGCTGATATTACTACTTATAATAATTTAGAAGAATTATTAAAAAAAGCCGATAGTAAAATAGTAGTTTTAGATAATGAAATTTATTCTATAAATCAAAATAAAAAACTATCAAACTATAAATTATTATATAAAGATACTATGATGAATGACTATAAGTTTATGGTTAAGAAAAATAATAAAGCATTCTATGATCTATTTAACTATATTATTAATACTAATTCATATTATAATTATAGAAATAGTGGAATTAAAAGTTTAAATGCCTCAATACTAGAAAATTCAACATTAGAGCAGGTTTATACCATAGTATTAACAATTATATTCATACCACTTATTATTCTAGGTATAATATATATTATATTGAAGAAGAAAAGAAAAGCTAAAAAAGTAAAAATAACCGATCGCCAAAAATATACTGATATGTTAACATCTCTAAAAAATAGAAATTATTTAACTGATAAAATTGTAGAATGGGAAAACTGTGAGGTATTACCTCAAGCAGTAGTTATGCTTTCTTTAAACAATGTCAAATATATAAATGGAAATTATGGTCATGATGAGGGAGACAAATTAATTGTCAAAGCAGCTGGTGTTTTAGTTAATACTCAACTAGAAAATAGTGAAATTATTCGTAGGGCAGGAGCAGAATTTTTAATATATTTAGTAGGATATAGTGATAGACAAATATCAACTTATACTAAAAAATTATCTAAAGAATTAAAAAATTTACCACATAGTTTTGGAGCAACTATTGGTTATAGTATGATTACAGATAAAATAAAAACGTTAGACGATGCTATAAATGAGGCAACTTTAGAAATGATTTCAAATAAAGAAGAATAAAAATAAGAGGATGATAATATGAAGCAAGCACGTAAGTTTCTAAATAAGGTTTTGGAAATAATAAAAAAACCTGAAATGAGAATACTACCAGGACAGCTTGCTTTTTTTCTTGTTATTTCCTTAATACCGATAATTGCTCTAATTGGAGCTATTGCTTCAACAATGTCTCTTCCTATAGATGATATAAAAATAATGATAGGTAAAAGCACCCCATCTGAGGTAAGTTCTATTTTAACAGGTATTATAAATGGAAAAGGATTAAGTTTTAATATAGTTATATTCTTTATATCAGCCTTTTTCTTAGCTTCAAATGGACCACATTCAATGATTATAACTTCAAATGAAATATACAAAATAGAACCTCAAAACATTATTAAAAGAAGAATAAAAGCTATACTAATGACCATAATTTTAGTAATTCTATTTGTTTTTCTTTTGTTAATACCTGTCTTTGGGGACTCGATTTTTTCCTTACTAAGAACCTATGCACATAATAAATTAACAATAGATTTTTTCTATAAAATATATCAACTATTAAAATATCCAGTTATCATTATAATCTTATTTTTTAATATCAAATTAATGTATGTATTAGCACCAGATAAAAAAATTACTAGTAAAACAACTAAAGGAGCAATTTTTACAACTATTGGTTGGATTATATCAACAGAAGTTTATTCTATTTATACAGAATTATTTTCAAAATATGATTTATTCTATGGAAGTATCTCCAATGTCTTAACATTACTATTATGGGTTTATATATTATCATATATTTTTGTTTTAGGAATGGTAATAAACACTAGTATAGAAAAGACATTAGTTAAAGAATAACCTCTTTATATCTTTATCTTTGTCTATTTTAGTTTTATTTTGACTTCACAAAGGTCATTACTTTATGAAGATAAATTCTTCATATTTTTTTACTTTTACTATATAAAATATACTATAACTTTTACTTCATGTCAACAAGTTTCGACTTCTTAAGTACCCTTTTTTGTATATTTGTAAATGATGTGAAACAAAAAAATTAAAGAAAAGTGCCTCGTATTT
>CAOJZZ010000068.1 GCA_948466315.1 uncultured Mycoplasmatota bacterium
GAACTTTTTAATCATTATAACTATTATTATATAAAAAAAGACTATTTCTAGTCTTAATTAGTTATTTTCTTTTTATTGATTCTTTTATAAATTTACTAAATAAAATATCATTTTGGTCTTCTAATTCTGCGTGATACTGGACACCTACAATAAAATAATTTTTGTCTTTATATTCTATGGCTTCTATATAGTTTTCACTACTTTCACCTACTATTTCAAACGTTGTTCCACTATCATTTAGTATCCAGTTATGTAAGGATGGCTCTTTAATGACATCCCTATCATATATATTATATAAAAGTGATTTAGGTTTTAAATATATGTTATGTTTTGATTTTGAAATACTATGATTATAAAATGTTGGTTCTGGATCATGTCCTTTTATTTTGGTCATATATATTTCATCTTTACTGTTACTTTTGTAATAATTTATTATATTTTCATATGTTAATTCTATGTTATTGTTTTTCAATTTATCTATTATTTGAGAGTAAATACCTAATGCTTGATTACCTAGGCAAATGCCTAAAACTGGTTTATTATGTTTGATTGCATAATGAATGGTGGCAAGATGATAAGGCTCTATTTGTGAACCGCTTGCAAGTAAAAAACCATCATATATATCTAAGTACTCTTCTTCAAAATCACCATCAGGAAATAAAATACCATAAGGTATTCCTTTGGCTTTTTTTATTCTTTTGGCAAAGTTGTTTACAAAGCAATATTTATCATAAAATGGTCTATTTTTATCTTCTATTGTTCTTTTTACTACTATACCTATTCTTATTTTATCTTTCATATAAAAAACTTATGTTTTTCCATAAGTTTTATGCCTTGGTTTTTCCACAAATTTCACTTAATGAAACTTCGAATTCTTTTGCAAATTTAAATAGATTTAATGTTGATATACAAATTAAACCTTTTTCATATCTGGCAACACATGCCTGTGTAACACCTAATAAAGTAGCAATATTTTCTTGTGATAAGTTATGTTCTACTCTAATTTTTCTAATGTTAGAACCTAATACTTTTAAATCAAGACCTTTGTTTATTTTTATGCTTTTGTCGTTTGTTAAATTAAGTACATAATCTATACTTACATTAAAATAATCAGCGTAATTACACAAATGATGTAGTGGTATTATATTTGTTCCAAGTTCCCATAATGAATATGTTCCTCGATTTACGTTTAGTATTTGTGCGATATCTTGTTGTTTCATGTCATTATCTTCTCTTATATCTTTTAGCCTCTTCAAATTAATCATAGTATCACCTATAATTAATTTTCCCACTTGCTTACTTTTTATTTGCTTTTTGCTACTTTGAGTTATTAATTGTTGCTATTTTGTGTTATAATTGATATACATTACAGAAAGGCGTTAAAGATGAGAACAAATAAACTGGATAATAAATTAGTTAAATTGCAATTATTAAATTGTATAGAAAATTCTAAACTATATATTGATTTTTTGAATGTTAAAATTGATTTTTATAATAAACAGATTGGTTTATTGAATATTAATAAACCTTCGTGGTTTCAAAGAAAAAAACTAAAAGAGTATAATATTTTATTACATAGTTATGAGGAAAAAATTATGGATTATTATAATAAAATAAATAATGAACTTAATATTATATTAAAACTATATAATGATATTAATGATAAAGACGCCTAATTTTTTAGGCGTTTTACTGTATCATTTTTTTTATATTTAATAAACCATTTTTTTCTAGTCTTGAGATTTGGGCCTGACTAATGCCTATCTCTTCGGCTAATTCCATTTGTGTTTTTCCAATAATGTATCTTTCTACTAAGATATATTTTTCTTTGGGTTTTAATTTATTTAGGGCTTTTTTTAATGATATTTTATCTTCTAATCCGTATAAATTTTCGGTTTCTGCTAATTGGTCTTGCAAGTATATCACGTCACCTCCATCATTATAAATAGGTTCAAACATACTTACTGTATCTTTGAGTGATGTCAATGCATGTGATACTTCAAATTCAGTTACTCCTAGTTTTTCGGCAATTTCACTTATTTTTGGCTCTTGTCCATTTTTATTTGTCATTTGTTCTTTTATTTTTAGGGCTTTGAAAGCCAAATCTTTTATACTTCTAGAAATTCTTAAACTACTATTATCTCTTAAATATCTTTTTATTTCCCCTAAAATCATTGGAACTGCATATGTACTAAATCTTACTTCATGGGCTAAATCAAAGTTATCAATTGCTTTTATTAAACCTATACAACCAACTTGAAATAAATCATCCATGTTATCTGTACGATTATTATATGGTTTTAAAATTGATAATACTAGTTTTAAATTACCATTTATTAATTCTTCTTTAGCGCTTATATCGCCTTGTTTTAGCCTTTTGAATAATTCTACTTGTTCTTCATTTGTAAAAACTTTAATATCCGCAGTATTCACGCCACAAATTTCTACTTTATGACGTGCCATAAAAAAATCTCCTTTCTAATTCATATTGAACTGAAAGGAGAAATTTTATTCACTTTGTTTTGAATGTTTGTATTTTAAATAATATATAACTAGTGAGGTTGCTATTATAAGATAACTAAGTGAAAGTGTAAATCCACCTATAATATCACTAGCATAATGTACCCCTAAGTAAATTCTACTAATTCCAATTAATAATACTAAAATAGTTAGTACTATAGTCCATATTGTTTTTCTTCTTTTTGGTATATTTGTTTGCCAAATCAAAAATATTAGCATTCCATAAAATCCTAAGGAAACCATTGCATGGCCAGATGGAAAACTATATCCTGATTCAGGTATTAACATCCATTCAAATGGTCTTGGTCTTGTAAAGGTAAATTTTAATACTTGGTTAGTAAAGGTTACCACTATTAAGTTTATTAAGGATAATAATCCATATTTTTTGTTTTTGAATATTAAAAATAACAAAATAGATAGTATTATTAAAAATACTGGACTAGCAAAAAACGTAATGCCCTTAAAAACTTGCGTCATAGTTGGCGATTTAATACTGATTACAAATTTATAAATAGCAGTATCAAAACCTTTTAATTCGTCTTTTAAAAGTTCATGAGTTATAAACGCAAATACAAATAATAAACATGCGACAATAAACCATTTACCATATTTTTTTAAAAATTCCATAATTATCACCTTATTTTCTTAAGAAAAAGGTAAATGATATTACCTTTTTTCGATTGGTTTTTTCTTGATATGAGTTCCTATTACTTCTGAAACATCGCTTACAGTAACGAAAGATGATATATCAGCACTTTTAACAATTTCTCTAAGTTCAGGAAGTTCTAGTCTAGTAATTACTGTATATAAAATTACTTTTTTTGTTTGTGAAACCATTCCAGTACCTTCTAAAATAGTTATTGTTCTACCCAATTGTTTAAATATTGCTTCTGATATTTCTTCTCCTTTATCGGTAATTATATAAACGGCTTTTGCCTGATCCATTCCCTCTGATACTACATCAATTATTTTAAATGTTATAAAATATGTAAGCAATGAATATAGCGCCCTATCTGGACCAAATACAAAAATGGCAGTTCCATAAATAAAGATATTAATAAATAAGACTACTTGTCCTACTGATAGGTTTGTTTTTTTACTTAATAATATTGCCACAATTTCTGTTCCGTCTAAACAACTACCAAATTTAATTACAATACCTACCCCTACTCCTAATAATAATCCGCCATAAATGAAGGCCAAAAGTATATCATCAGTAACTTCTGGAATTCCATGGAACACCTCTAATAATACTGAAAATAATACAATTCCAAATATGGCTTTACATAAAAATTTTAATCCTAGTTGTCTATATCCAATAACTAAAAATGGTAAGTTTAGGAAAAAGACAAATAAACTTAGTGAACCACCAAATAATTTATTTAGAATAATAGAAACACCTGTAAGTCCACCATCAATAATTGAATTAGGAATTAAAAACACCTCTAAAGCGGCAGCGGCCATTGTAGCACCAAGTGCAATACAAATAAATGATGGTATCTGTTTTATAATTGTCTTAAATAATGATTGTTTTTTCTTTTTCATTTTACCACTCCTATTATTTATTATACATAATATTTGAACAATTTTCTATATGAAGCAAAAAAAATAAACATTAAATTACTATTTTTTTATGTTATAAGGTAAATTGATTACAAGTTTCTTTCTTTGTTCATAGAATATATAGAAAGGAGTTATATATGAATAATTACGAACGTGCAATGAGAAAAATAAAATGCGATGAACAATTTAGACCAATATCTTGTCAAGGGCCTATTGGACCGACTGGTCCAACTGGTCCAAGTGGTGGACCGACTGGTGCTACTGGAGCTACTGGTCCTACTGGAGCCACTGGTGCAACTGGTCCTCAAGGCCTTCAAGGTTTAACTGGAGCAACTGGACCAACTGGTGCAACTGGAGCAACTGGGCCTCAAGGTATCCAAGGATTAACTGGTGCAACTGGGCCAACTGGTCCTGCAAGTACAGTTGAAGGTCCTACTGGTCCTACTGGTCCTCAAGGCCTTCAAGGATTAGCTGGAGCAACTGGGCCAACTGGTGCAACTGGAGCTACTGGACCTCAAGGTATCCAGGGATTAATTGGTGCTACAGGTCCAACAGGTCCTGCAAGTACAGTTGAAGGTCCTACTGGTCCTACTGGGCCAACAGGTCCTACTGGTCCCGCAGGAATAGCTGGACTAACAGGTGCTACAGGTCCTACTGGTGCAACTGGACCTAATTTTGGTTTAGCTGCGTATGGTGGACGTTATAGTGATGCACCACAAACTATAAATTTAACATTGGGTGGAACTAGTCAAGTAGGTTTACCAACAGTTATGCCTGTTAATAATATAACTACTGCAACTGCTAATACATTAACACTTACACAGGCAGGAACTTATAAAATTGATTACTTTTTAAATGCCTCTGTAGCAATCGGAACTACTCTAACTATGTCTATTAGAGCAAATGGTACTGATATTCCTGGGACTATTATTTCTAGACTTTTATCAGTTGGTGTTAGTTCACTTTATAGCGGAAGTATAATCGTAACCTTAGCAGCTGGAACTAATATTGATATGGCTCTTAGTGCCTTGTTAGCCGTTGGTGTCACTTTAGGTACTGGAACTAATGCTAGTTTAACTGTAACTAAAATAAGTGCGTAAAAAAAATAAATATAAGGTTTGCGTTTATGCGATTTCTAAAAATGAAGAAAAATTTGTTGATAGATGGATGGACTCTATAAGTGAAGCTGATAATGTTTATGTATTAGATACTGGTTCTACTGATAAAACTGTAGCTAAATTAAAAAAACGAGGAGCAATTGTTAAAACTGAAGTTATTTCTCCTTGGAGATTTGATGTTGCACGTAATAAATCATTAGAATTAGTTCCAGAGGATACTGATATATGTGTTTGTATGGATATTGATGAAGTTATCGAACCTGGGTGGCGAGAAGTTTTAGAAAAACTATGGGATGATAATATAACTAGACTTAGATATAACTATAATTGGAGTTTTGATGATTATGGAAATCCTGCTGTCAATTTCTATATTGAAAAAATGCATTCTAGAAAGGGTTACAAATGGACTCATCCTGTTCATGAGGTATTAGAATATGATGGAATAGAAAAATCTTTAACTACTGATGAAATTACAATTAATCATTATCCAGATAATACAAAGTCACGAGGTTCTTATTTACCTTTACTAGAACTTTCTGTTAAAGAAAATCCAGAAGATGATCGTAATATGCATTATTTAGGTAGAGAGTATATGTATTATAAAAAATACAACGAATGTATTGATACTTTGATAAAACATTTAAAACTAAAATCAGCTACTTGGAAAGATGAAAGATCTGCTTCTATGCGTTTTATTGCTAGATCTTATAAAGCTTTAGATAGATTAGATGAAGCTAGGCTTTGGCTAGCTAAGGCAAGAAATGAAACGCCATATTTAAGAGAACCCTATGTTGAAAGTGGAATGCTTGAATATGAAATTGGTAATTATCTGGAGGCTGAAAAGTATCTTTTAATGGCTCTTGAAATAAATGAAAAATACAAAAATTATATAAATGAACCATTTTGTTATGATGGAACAATTTATGATTTATTATCAATATGCGAATATAATTTAGGAAAAATAGCCGAAAGTCTATATTATTTAGATATTGCACTAGAGTTTGATCCAAATAATGAAAGACTAATTAAAAATAAAGAAATCATAGAAAATAATAAATAAAATTGATATATTTTATTTAGACTATTAACAAAATTTTGTTAATGGTCTTTTTTGTAAAAAAACAAACCAGCAAATTCATTTACTGGTTTGTTGATATTATTAATTAATTGTAAATTCTTTTTCTAAAACCACTCTATTATCATCTTTATTATATGGTTTTAAAATTATTTTATATGTTCCTGGAGTTAATGATACCCCATTTATTATTTTGAATGAAACTTCATTACTGTCATAATTATTTCTAACTTCCCAAGCGATTCTTCCACTAATAGAACCACCACTAATAACTTGAAGTTCAATATCCTCTGAAGTGGCTCCAATTGAGCTGATAGCTTCGCTAAATGTTACATTAATAATACCATTATTATATGTAGCATTTGTAATATGTAAGGCTTTTTCGTCTGGGTCAGTTTGATCAACATACTCTGGTATTGATACATGATCAACGAATCCCTTACGATAATTACCTACTTCATCAATAAATAATGCCCAAATTCTTGTGTTTTTAGTTACATTAATATTGCTTAAATCGATATTGATTGTATTACCACCATAATTTAATGTTTGTTTTTTTGAAGCAATAGCGCCACTTAAAATATCTCCAGACATTGGTGTGGTTGAATTCCAATCATATATACCTTGGTTCCATTCATAAACTCCATAATATACAGTTCCAGGTTCGTCAGAATTAAAATTGAATATTGCTGTATTTTCGTCTTCTCTTATTACGGTTTCACCTGTAATGCGAGGTGGATCAAAGTGTGATACAAAGGTTGAATTGATTGTATTTGTATCATCAATGTTTATTGTAACTGTGTAGTTATTATCTTTATGTCCATAGTTATCTGGTACTTTAATTATATAAGTTAATCTATCTGAACTTACTGATAAAGTAGCACCTTTTAATGTTAAGTTTGATTGAGTTGGACATATAATTCTAAAGTCATCTAATGTTAATTCTTTTGAAGGTGCTTTATTAAGTTCAAAATGAAAATTATTAATTGTCTCTTCTGCTGCGTAAGTAATTTTATAATCGTTTGTATCTTCTGGCATAGGGTCAGCATCAATGTCAATTGGTCCTTGAACACTTGCTACATTACCATAAAAGCCCTCAATAACATAATATAAAGTATATCCTTGGTTGGCTTCTAAATTTGATATTGTTATTTTATTATATCCAAGTTTAGCATTGTTTTTTACGCCGTTTTTCATTATTGTGTCAGCACTTACTGCAGTTCTAGATTGGTTAGGTTCTAATAAATAATATACATACCCACCTTCATCTAACCCATATATTTCAAAGTTGGCTTCAGTTTCGTTTATTCTTGTAATATCTACTTTATTAACTGTTGGATTAGCATAATCTGTACTAAAATCTTCACTAATTATATTA
>CAOJZZ010000069.1 GCA_948466315.1 uncultured Mycoplasmatota bacterium
ATAATTGAGTATTCCCTATTTTATATAAAATATAAATAAAAAAGAATAAAATAGTAATTTTACTATATTTATTCTTTTCATAATTTCATTTATATTATAATTATTATCTTAACTTACCTTTAGCACCTTTTAAGCCACCATTAGCTGTAAAGTTTTTTAAAATATTTGATTCAAATGAACTTGTTTTACTTAATCTTTTCTTATAGTCTTTAATACCTATGTTAATCATATCCTCTAAAAGACTTGTATAATTGATTCCTTTTTCTTCCCATAAATAGAATGCTAGGGATCCAGGAATAGAATTGATTTCATTAATATACACTTTATTCTTCTTACTATCAATAAGAAAATCTATTCTACTATTTCCTGATGATCCTAATACTTTAAAAGCTTTAATAGCCATTTCTTCTACTTCTTTATGAAGCTTCTCTGGTAAATCAGCTGGTAATTTCCTGTTAGCTGAGGCCATACCTTTGGAATTTATTCTTTGTTGTTTTCCTTTTAACTTTCCTTTTCCACCACTAATATATTTATCAGCATAAGTTAAAAACTTATTTGTAGAAATCACTTCTTCAATTTCACTTACTTTTTGATGTTCATAATTACCCATTACGGCTATATTTACTTCTTGTAAATTTTCAACTACTTCTTCTACTAGAATTTTTCTATCATATTGAATAGCGTCATCTATAGCTTCTATAAGTTTTTCTTCTTTTTCTACTACAGAAATACCAACACTAGAACCTGTGGTAGCTGGTTTTACAATAACTGGATATTTTAATTTTGATACATCTTTCACTATCTTATCACTATCTTTTTTATAATCCACATCATAAAACCATACATATTTTGTCATTGACAGCCCTGCCTCAGCCCAAATATCTTTCATATATACTTTATCTTGTCCTACTACTGATGAATAAACATTGCTTCCAACATATGGTATACCAATCATTTGTAAATAACCTTGAAGAGTTCCATCTTCTCCGTTTGTACCATGAACTATTGGAAAGATAATATCAACATCACTAACGACAGTTTTTGGGAAATTTTTATTTTGTAATACGTAATTACCATCTTTGTAATATAAAACTACATTTTTTCCATATTTTTTTATTAGTGACATATCTTTATATATTTCTATATCTTTTAACATATCACCTGTATACCATTCCCTGTCTTTAGTAATATAAATCGGTATTATGTCATATTTTTCTAAGTTTAATTTATTCATAGCTTGCACAGCACTGATTATACTTACTTCATGTTCAACAGTTTCTCCTCCAAACACAACACCTACTTTAATACTCATAAATTCATCTCCTATTCATTATATGTATCTGGTAAATCATTTTCAAATAAGGCATATACATCTTCTTTACCAGTTAGTGTTCCTATAAAAGGATATGCATCTCTAACATCATTAAAAACTACAATTTTTTCTTTGTCAAATCCTTTTGTTAATAAACCCTCTTTAATGGACTTAGTTCTTTTTTCTCCAATTAACACGGCATAATCAGCAACTGCAGCTATTTGTTCACCAAAGGCTTTATTATATTCATCTTCTTTTTTGCCTAATTCTATCATACCAGGTGTAACGACAACTTTAATCCCTGGCATCATACCTAATACTTTACAAGCATTTTTGGCACCTACTGGATTTGAATTATAAGCATCGTCTATTTGATAAAAGTCACCTAGTTTTTTTAATTCTAATCTATGTTCTACTGGTTTTACTTTGGATACTGCCTGAATTAAATCTTCTACTTCAATATCAAACTCTCTTCCACAAGCAAGACCTGCTAGTATATTATAGACATTATGATCACCTAATAATTTAGTCTCAAACTTATATTTTTTAGAGTCACCTTTGAAAATGACATCAAAACTAGTCCCTTTACTTGAGCATTTAATATTTGTAGCATAAACATCAACATCTTGATTTTCTATACCAATCCAAATAGTTTTTATTTGATTTTTTAATTTATAATTCACTTGTTTTGTATCATCTTTATTTAAAATAGCAAAACCATCACTAGGAAGAGATTCAATAAGCTCAAATTTACTATCAATAATATTTTGCTCACTACCAAAGCTTTCTAAATGAGCTGTCCCGATTCTTGTAAGAATTCCATATTTGGGTTTTACTAATTTACAAAGTCCTCGTATTTCTCCTTTAACATAAGCTCCCATCTCAGCAATAAAAATATCACAAAATTTATCCATATAATTATTAACAGTCATCATAAGACCATTAAAGGTATTCAAATTCCTTGGTGTTGGAAGAGTATTGTATTTAATATTTAAAATATCACTTAAAATATTCTTACTACTTGTTTTACCATAACTTCCTGTAATACCAATAATCTTTAAATTTTTCATGCTTTTTAATTTACTTTGTGCTTTATATTTATAATAGTGAAAAACACAACGCTCTACTGGATAATTAATAAAATTAGCAATTAATACTATAAACGTATTTAAATAAAGCATTGCTACTATAATTAGAATCATTAGCCAAACATATTTTACGTCATATATATTAAAGCATAATAGAATATATGGAATTAAATATAGTATAGTAATTGTTACAATTAATCTTTTTATTCTAGCTGTTATAACTAATGGTTTTTTATTTTGATCGTTTTTCAAACGATTCGTCCACATAAAACCTAGAAGGATTCCTATTAAACTTATGATAGAAATTGCTGATAGTGATAAAATTTCTAAATCATAAATAACAAAAGCTCCTATAATAGCTATTATTAGCATAATAAGATCTAAGTCTAAAAATTGTTTATTATTTCTAAGAACCCATTTTAAATAACGATTATTTTCATTATATAGGTTTTGTTGTAGCATGTGCAGTGACCTCTTAGTTTTAAATATAAGTACAAATAATAAAGATAAGATTAAGATACCATATAAAATCATAAATACACCTCCTTTAAATGAAATTATTTAGTATTTGAACTATTTGATTTAGATTTTCTAAGTAAGCATAATGTGTACCAGGTAGTACAATTAATGCTGCATCCATCATTATATTTTCTAAATCTTTAGCATCAGTAACTGGGGCCTCTGTATCTTGTTCTCCCCAAATAAGCAAGGTTGGCGCTTCTATTTCTTTTGCGCATTTAGATAAGTCCTCGTTTACTACTTCTACTAATGTTTTTCTCATAATTGGACTGGCTGCTTTGTAATCTCTAGAACCAATATACTTTTTCATTTTCTCACCTAGTGTATTCATACCAGGTAAGGTTTTTAGCTTTTTTAATACTTTTACTGACATAGGTAATTCTTGTTTAGTTCTTATACAGGGACTTCCAAATAAAATGAGTTTTTCTATAGAATGATTTGAAGAATATTTTATGGCTACCCTTCCACCAAAAGAATGTCCCATAATGATGGGCTTTTTGATACCCAATAATTGGAATAATTCTTCTAGCATATTGACATAATCATTTAAGGACCAAAATGTTAGTGGCTCTCTGCTTTCTCCAAAGCCTGGAAAATCTATAATTGTAATTTTAAATCTATCACAAAAATTATCGCCTAGAGGCTTCATCATTTCAATATTTTGACCCCAACCATGGAGTAATACTATATCAGGTCCTGTACCATATTGTATGTAATTAATGTCAATATTCTTAACTTTTATTTTCATAACCTCACTCCATGGTTTTATTATAACATAAAAAAACAAGATGATATTATTTTTATTTACATTTGATAAATATTCGTTAGTATAATGTTTATAAAAACGTAAAATGTGTAAATAAAAAAGATAGAATTAATCTATCATGATATTTAATATTAATTTATACTCAACAGTTACTAATATTTTGATAATTATAATTGTTATTCATTTTTTAATATAATAATTTTATTTATCAAATTTTAGTACTATATTTATTAAATATTACTTTTGAGACTGATTGCTTTTTACAAACACTTTACTTTCTTCTTGTGATGTATCTTTTTTATATGGAAGAGCGATAAATTCATGATGATTATTCTCTCTATCTTCAAGATAATATTTTTGTTCTGCTGGAATAAATTTAATATTAATTAAATTATTTTCCTCTGCTGATATAGCACGTAATAAATCATCGCCACCAAGCATACCATTATTTTTTTTAATTAAATCTTCTAGTTCCCATGGATACATAAGTCAACCTCCTTTAAAATATAATTATTTATTATTAAAATGATATTTAGAATTTGAACTTGATTTTTCTATTTACCACTTCAAATATCCTTTATTTTACCATTTTATTTGATAAATGCAAGTGTTTTTATACATTATAACTTGTATTTCTTTACTGATACGAAATAAAGTCTATAAAAGATAATTTAATTTATTTGTGCTAAGTGATTTTTTTATTTACAAATTTCTTAAAAAATAAGAATTGAATTAATTTATATCTTTAGAGGTAATTGGTTCAAATATAATTTTTAATTATATTTACTTATTGTTATTTATCAATACTATTTTATAAAATGATTAGTAGTTAGATAATAGTTATTTACGATAATTGTTATAAATGATATAGTTTAATTAGAAATAAATATTATAATTCTAGTTAGGGGAAATTTATTAAAGTATTATTATTTACACACATTAGTGATATTGATGAATTAAGAAATGCAGTATTAGTAAAACTTGCTTTTTCAGAAGTTTCTTTTGTTTTATGTGAAGGTTTTAATTTAGCTTTAGAAATAGAAAAATATTATAAGGTGTATTTCATTTTAACAAGAAAAATTATGGATGATTATTTATATGAATATTCTAATGGAATTGTTGAAGGATTACTTAATCCTATTAAATCTACATAACAAAAAGAATATCAAATTTGACACTCTTATCTCAATTAATTTTACATAGTTTTTGACCCACCAACACTACTTGACAAAGAACCATGTGGTTCGTTGATTGAAAGGTTAGTTTTATCAAAATGAATATTCTTCCCATTTACAAATTCAATATGTAGTTTTGATATTTTAGGTATCTTTAATAGTTTTTCTTTAACACTAATAGGAAATTCTAAAGGTTCTATGGTTATTTTCATTTGCAAATCCTCCTTTCAAACATGAAAAAATCCCATATCAACGAGTGATATAGGATATTTTGTAATATAAAACTCACACGAGGTGTGAGTAATTCTCTCAATGGAGCGGATGAGGGAAATCGAATCCCCGTCACAGCCTTGGCAAGGCCGTATTCTAACCACTAAACTACATCCGCAAATGGAGGGGCCTACCGGATTTGAACCGGTGATCAGGGTGTTGCAGACCCACGCCTTACCACTTGGCTAAAGCCCCACTACATCTAAGATTATAGCAAATTTATTATTAAATTTCAATAAATTTATCTTATTTTTAATATTTAATTGTAACAGAAAAGAATCTTGATATATGAATATGTATAAATTATCATTAAATCACTTATTTTAAAAGAATATAATCAGTCTGAAATAGTTTTATAGACGCTTTATATATAAATTTTTAAGACATAAGAAACACTTTATTTAAAAGAGATATCAAATATTTAATTCTTAAAGTCTGCCTGTTACATTTAATTCTATACTTAATATATCCTAAATCAAATAATACTTGCTTCTCTAATAATTTATGCAAAAAAAGAAGAAGTTTTCATACTTCTTCAATATTTACATTAAAGTATTCATCATAACTTTATAAATTCTTTTCAAATTTTCCTTTTTATCATGATTCATATTGACAAAGTTAATGTGCAGTTGATATCCACTATCTAAACTGAATAAAAGCTCTACCTTTCCAGGCATATAATTAATAGCACTTGTAGATATTGATTTATAAGGTACAATATGAATTTTTTTATAGTAAATTGCTATTGCATCTCTATCGAACATAATCATTCTTTTGTTAGTAAATACCAAATAATCTTTGCTATTCTTATAGGCTAATAAGAAGTTTTCTGAATCAATATTTATATATTCTTGAGCATAATCAGGTAATGCATCAACATCTAAAACTTCTGTTTTAAAATCAAAGTACTTTGTAAGTTCTTTAAATTTCATGTAAGCCATAGTTTTACTCCATTATTAACTAATCTGACTGAATTTTTCAAAATTCTAGATTCACTCTTATCATATATCATATTTACTGTCTTAATGTATTTTTTATCTTTGTCAAATAATTCAATTTTATAAACTGTACTATATGTTACAGTATACTCTTTTATAAAATCTGTAGTTTCATAGGGACTTGAAATTTTCATCCAAGAATATTCTGTATTTTTAACACTTATATGACTAGTGTTAAAGAATGTTAAATCCTCAAAAACAAATGCATCACTATCAAAGTTATTTATTGTAAACGAAATTACTTCTGATTTATTCTTTGCTTTATCTTCTACATAGATTGTGTAATTCCCATTTTCAGTTAATTCTGTCCCTAATTTATATTCTATATTAACTCCATCTTTTGTTAAGTATGTAATTACTTCTTCCTTTTCATTAGTTACTTCTATTTTTACTGGTTCATTATAAATTTTATTCTGCTCTACTCCACTTAAAATTGGACTAATAGTGTCGATTGTAAAATTAAGTTCACTTTTATTAAATGCTTTATCGATAACTACTAGATTATAGTTATTGTCGATTGTGATATTTTTGATTTCATTGATGTTTACTTCTTTACCATTTAAATAAATTTTAAAATCATTACTATCATTTATTTCAATAGAAACTGGTCTATTTATATAATCATTATTATTAACGCCACTGATTATTGGTGGAGTTAAATCATCTATAATTTTGGATAATTCTGTTAAGGTTTTTAATAGTTCCTGTTTTAATTCATTGTCTTTTAAACTATTTACTTTTTTTACTATTTCATTTGTTTCCCTATACTGTATTGCATCATTTATATTCTTTTTGTTTTTTGCATTTGTAACCATATTTGATAAAGTAATTACTAAGTTTTTAGTATCAAGATTATTCTGTAATTCATTAACTTTATCTAATAATTCTTGTTTCTTTGTTGAATCTTTTAATGTGTTTACTAACTCTTTTGCTTTATCGATATTTTCTTGTGTTATATTCTGTTCTGCTTTTTGAACTGCTTCTTCTGCTGCTTTTACTTTGTTATTCTCATTTAGTGTTTCTTGTATTT
>CAOJZZ010000070.1 GCA_948466315.1 uncultured Mycoplasmatota bacterium
GCTAATAATTCAGATAAGAAAGTTGGTAATGTAGCTAACGATTTAGACAAGGAAGTGGTTGTTGCTAGTAATGTGGCTAATAATTCAGATAAGAAAGTTGGTAATGTAGCTAACGATTTAGACAAGGAAGTGGTTGTTGCTAGTAATGTTGCTAATGATTCAGATAAGAAAGTTGTTAATGTAGCTAATGGTTCAAATGGAATGGTAACTTCAATTATTAGTGATGAAAATTGTGATTTAAATAGAGATAATTATGTAAAAATTTTAGAAATGATGAAAAAACCTAGTTTTGATGATATGTTAAAAGTACTTTCTCCAAAAGAAGCTGTTATTGCTTGTTTGAGGCTTGGATATGTAGATGGAAAATATTTTACAACAGAATCTATTTCAGGATTTTTGGGTGTTTCAGAGGATGAAGTTTTGGATACTACTAAAAAGGTGTTATCTGCTTATAAGGAAAGTATAAATTCTTTTATTGATAGAGCAATAGATATTATTTCTGATAAACCAGTTACTTTTAGTAAGAAAAAGTAGTTGTGAGTAATATTTATATTTGATTTAATTTTTATATTTAAAAAAATGGTGTTGGTAGGTGTTACTTTAAATATAAGTTGAGGGTTGATTAAAATTAGTAATTATATAGAAAATGTTAATTCTTATACTATGAATGAATTATATGATATTTTGAAACCCGTTATTAAAAAAGTAGTTAAAAAGTATAATTATGCAAATATAGAGAGTGATAAGTTGAAATATATAGTAAAAGATACGATTAATTATTGTTGTAATAGTTTGACTAAAGATAAGGTTAGTAATTTTGATAATTTGTTTTTAGAGGAATTTACTATTAGTTGTTAGCATAGCTTATAGGTTATTATGAAAAGAATGCTTTAAAAAAGCTTAGAAAAAGTAAAAATATTGATGATTTTAAGGAGTATATGGATAATCCTGATGATAAAGAAGTAAGTAATAAAAGATTGTCTAGTGAAGAAAATGTAAATAATTATTCAGATAAACATTTCGTTTTTACTAAAAAGAAATAATTGTTTTATAGTATTTATTGTTTTGATTATTTTTTATATTTTTTTGAGATATTTTGGTATAATAAGGATAGGTGTTAATAGGTAATAAAGAATTGTTTATTTTAGTAGAGGAGAATTAGTGACATGGATGATTTAGAATTTAATGAACTTAGAAATCGTATTGTTATTGGTGTTTTAGTAGCTATTGTTTTTTCTATACCTATCCTTATTTTTGTAATAAAGAGTTTTCATATTGATACTTCTTCGGTTTTGAGAAAGTTGAAAAAGAAGGAAGATATGCTTATTTATTTGAAGGATGATTCATGTACTAAGCAGTGTGATATGATAGAAAATATTTTTAAAGATAAGAAAATTTCATATTTTACTATAGACATTGAACATTATACTGATTATGATGAATTACTTAAACGTTTAGATATTGAAGAAAGAGTTATAAAGGTTCCTAGTATTATTTATATCAAGAAGGGCCAGATGGTTGCTAATATGATGGATATTAATCAAGAAGATAATCTTATTTCTTTTATAGATTTTTATAAATTAGATAATTTGAATAAGTAGAGGAGGAATTTGTTTTGGGTAAATTGGTGGCTTTGGTTACTGGTAGTAGTAGAGGTATAGGTAGGGAAACAGTGATTGAATTTGCTAAGGCAGGGGTTAATGTTGTTATTAATTATTGTACTCATGAGCAAGAGGCTTTGGAGTTAGAAACTTATATTAAAGAAAATTATGATGTTTCTGTTTTTTTGGTACAAGCTGATATATCTTTAGAGAATGAAGTTTATGCTATGGTAAATCAGGTTATTGATAATTTTGGTTCTATAGATATATTAGTTAATAATGCTAGTATTTGTAAAGATAGTTTATTACTTGATAAAACAGGGAAAGATTTTAGAAGAATTTTAGATGTTAATTTAGTAGGTACTTTTTTGTGTAGTAAGTATGTGGGAAAAGTAATGTTAGAGCAAGGTCGTGGTAGAATTATTAATATTGCTTCTTCTAATGCTATTGATACTTATTATCCAGAAAGTTGTGATTATGATGCTTCTAAGGCAGGAGTTATTTCTCTTACGCATAATTTGGCATTAGAGTTTGCACCAAATATTTCTGTAAATTGTGTTTGTCCAGGATGGGTAATGACTGATATGAATAAGGATTTATCGATTGAACAAATACAAATGGAGGAAAGGAATATTTTACTTAGACGTTTTGCTAAGCCTTCTGAGATTGCTAAAGTGGTGGTGTTTCTTTCTAGTTCTAAGGCTAGTTATATTAATGATACTGTTATTAAAGTTGATGGTGGTCATTTTAATGGATAAAGTTGATAAATTAATGATGAAAGTTAGGTGTTTAGAATGTATGAGGAATTAGGTATACATGATGATGTTGTTTCGTTAATAGAGGAAAGTGAAAAGGATTGTTTTTTAGAATTTGAACGTGTTGATAAGATGTGTTCTTTAAATAGTTTGAAGGTTTTGAGTAGTTTTCACCGTAATAGAATAAATGAAGCTCATTTTAATTCTACTACTGGTTATGGCTATAATGATTTGGGTCGTGAGGCAATAGAGAATGTTTTTAGAGATGTTTTAGGGGCAGAGGATGCATTAGTTCGTAATCAGTTCGTATCTGGAAGTCATGCACTTACAGTATGTTTTTTTGCGTTACTTCGTCCAGGAGATATTTTGCTTAGTATTAGTGGTAAACCTTATGATACTTTGGATGAGGTGATTGGGATTAAAGATAATCCTAGTTCATTAAAGAGTTTTGGAGTAAATTATTCTCAAATTGATTTAGTTGATGATGATTTTGATTATGAATCGATTAGTAATTATTTAACTAAAAATAAGGTTAAAGTAGTAGAAATTCAACGAAGTAAGGGCTATTCTTCTAGAAAGAGTTTATCTATAGAAAAATTAGAAAATGTAATAAAATTGATTAAATCTATTGATAAAGATGTTTTGGTAATGGTTGATAATTGTTATTGTGAATTTGTTAGTAATTGTGAGCCTGTTAGTGTTGGGGCTGATGTAATGGTTGGTTCTCTTATTAAAAATCTTGGTGGAGGAATTGCGCCTAATGGAGCTTATATTGCTGGTAGAAAAGAGTTGATTGATCTTTGTGGAGAAAGGCTTACATTGCCTGGTGAGGGACGAGAAGTTGGACCTACACTTGGTATTAATAGGCAAATTTTACAAGGAATTTATATGGCTCCTTCTGTTGTGGCGGCTTCTTTAAAGGTAGCAATTTTAACGAGTAGAGTTTTAGAAAAATTAGGGTATGACGTTGAGCCAAAATATCAGGATGAGCGTGTAGATATTGTACAAAATATATTTTTCTATGATGCTAATAAACTTATTAATTTTACTAGGGGAATACAGCAAGCTTCGGCAATTGATTCAGCGGCTTTAGTAGAAGCTAGTGATATGCCTGGTTATGATGATAAGATTGTTATGGCAAGTGGTTCATTTACTCAAGGTTCTTCAATTGAACTTTCCTGTGATGGTCCAATTAGAGAACCTTATATAGCATATATGCAAGGCTCTATGACTTATCCTTATGGTAGACTTGGTTTAATGAAGGCTGTTGATAGATTGATTTATGAGTGAAAATAATAATTATGATACATGAAAATACCATAAAGTTAAATCTTTTATGATATTTCAAATATATTATTATATTGTTTCTATAGTAATTATAACATTAGTTGGTCATTTTGGCAATTAACTTAAAATTTACTTGTAAATATAAAGAATTTATAACAATATTTTTATTAAAATTAGTCAAAATTTTAATATATGTAGTTAAAATATAATACAATTTATAATTATATATTTTTCTATTTTGGTCATGATCTTAGTCATGATCTTTTTTTTACTGTTATTTGTTAGTATGAATTATTTTAATCATAAAGGATTTAACTTTATGATTTGATAATTTTATTGGGTGGTGAATTATGAAGTTAGATAAAATAATAATTATAATAGTATTTTTAGTGATATTATTTAATTCAATTGTTTATAGTGCCTTAAATTCAGAAATGTTTATAAATGGAGACGCTCATATTAGAGTAGATAAAGATATTCGTATTACTGATGTAAAAATATTAGAGCAAACTCAGGGTGCTTATGAGATATATAATAGTGATTACTCTAAAAATACTACTAGTATGCAGGTAAGTCTTCCAAGTAAGGAATCTTTTATTATTTATGAAGTAACTATTACTAATAAAGATGATGTTGATTATGAGGTAGATAAAATAATAGAGGAATCTTATTCAAATAATAGTATTAGTTATGAGTTAATTAATATGGAAACAGGTAGTAGTTATGCTTATAGGGGCATAAAAAGAAGAAATAGTTCAAATGGTGCAATTGGTGGTAATTGTGGTTATGTATCTGGTGAAAGAGAGCTTGAGTTCTTTGTAGGTGGAGGGGGAGGTGGCTATATAGGTGGTGAAGGAATTGTAGCTAATGATGGTCAGTGGACCAGCCCTAGTTGGCCATTGTTTTTACGTGGTATGGCTGCTGGAGGAACAGGATATGTTGGTGGCGTAGAATCAAGTATAATATATGGAGTTGAGGCAAAAACAATTGGTGGTAATATGGAGATACCTACTTATGATAGTCTATCTACTATGACTGGGAATTTAGGTAATGGCTATGCTAAAATAATGTTAATGGGAAAAATTAATTAATATTAGTTTTGTTTTTATATTTATATAATAGTTTGTTAATAATTTAAAATATTTTTAGAATATTCTTTTTTTTTGTTCATATATTTTAGTGGATAGGGAGGAAGTCGTATGATAAATAAACAGAATTTGTGGTTCTTAACGTTGTTTAGTTTGATATTAGTACTTAGTGTATATTATATTACAATGCCTAATGATTTACTGACTACTGCTCCAGAGAAAAAAACGGAAGAGAAAAAAACTGCTAAAAAAACAAAGGAAACTATAGAAGAGACTTCTTCTTTGGTAGCGATGCGTGTTAGTTTAGAAGAAGAAAGACAAAATGAAATGGATGCTTTACAGGAACAACTTACAAGTGATGCAATTAGTAGTGAAGAGAAGAATAATGCTTATGAGAAACTTAAATATTTAAATGAAATTCAAGGTAAAGAAGAAAGTTTGGAGAAGAAGATAAAAAAAGAATATAATATTGATTGTTTTGTAAAAATTGATAATTCTAATGCTTCAGCTGTTTGTGTTTCTTCTAAACATGATGGTAATTTAGCCAATAACATTATGCGTCTGATACAAGGTGAATATAAAAATAAAATGTATATTACAGTTAAATTTCAAAAGAACTAGTTAGGTAAAAGCATACAACAAACTTTTCTTTTTTCATAGAATATTCTAGGTGATAAGAAAATGACTAGTTCTATTTTAACAGCAAGAGAGAAAAGTGTCTTTGAGCTTTTAATAGATAATATGAGTACAAAAGAGATTGCTAATGAGTTAGGTATTAGTGAAAAGACTGTTAGAAATCATATTTCTAATGTAATGCAAAAGCTTGGTGTAAACGGGCGTGCAGGAGCAGTGGTTGAATTATTAAGGCTTAAAGAATTATCATTATAAACGTACTATTTTGGTACGTTTTTTCATATAATTTTTTAGGTGATAAAATGCTTAGAACTACGGCGTTAAGAAAAATATTTATTACAACTCTTACGATGTTTATTTTATTGGTAGTTTTTTCTATACCAAATGCAGAAAACAGTAATATTTTAAAGACTAATTTAGAAATTGATGCAACAGGGGGACTTTCTACTAATAGTATTTATTTATTGAATAAAGATGGTTATCTTGTTAAAAGTAAAATTGTTCTGGATACTAGTGATAAAAAGGAACAGATAGCTAAAATTATAAATAATTTAATTATTCGTGAGGATAGTAAATTTTCTAATGGTTTGATGGCTACTATTCCAGAGAATACAAAAATTAGAGAGATAATTTATGCTAATGAAATAGTTACTATTGATTTTTCTAAGGATTTTTTAAAAGTGGATGTTTCTCATGAAAAACAAATGATTACATCAATTGTTTATAGTATTATTGAATTAGGTGAAGTTAAGGGAGTTAGTTTTTTAGTGGAAGGAGAGAGTTTACTTGAGTATCCAAATACGCATGAGAAATTACCTAGTGTATTAGATAAGGGTATTGGGATTAATAAAAAGTATGTAGTTAATTCTAGGGATAATATTTCTAAAGTAGTAGTTTATTATTTGGAAGATATTGATGATTCTATTTATTATGTACCAGTTACTAAATATATAAATGATGATAGGGATAAGATTAAGATTATTGTTGAAGAGTTATCTACTAATTATATTTATGAAAATAATTTAATGAGTTTTTTAGATAGTAAGGCTAAATTATTAGATTATCGTGAAGAAAACAATACTTTAATTTTGAATTTTAATGATTATTTATTTGATTATAATGATAAAGTATTGGAGGAAGTACTTTATAGTATTAGTTATTCAGTTTTTGATAATTATGAGGTTGATATGGTTATGTTTGAAGTTAATAATAAAGAGGTTGAACAGATATCTCGTTATGATATAAAATAAAAGTACTTGCTATTTGAGTACTTTTATTGTATAATTTATTTGTCAGTTGGAGTAATTGTCTGCGTAGCTCAGCTGGATAGAGCAATCGCCTTCTAAGCGATCGGTCAGGCGTTCGAGTCGCCTCGCGGACACCATTTGAAATATAAGCCTTTGGAGGCTTTTTTTTGTTTTGATTTTATTATTATATGGAAATAATTAATTATATAATGATGTAATATTTTATGATAAAATGACTATCTTTTAAAATTTACAAACTAATATGAATTCTAAATTATATAAAGACATAATTATCAATTTGAGTTATTTTTAGATAATTTATATTGAAATATTATTAGTTGTAAGATTTATTTTTATAATGATAAATTTCTGTTGTTGTTTTTGTTCAGTTCTAAAAGTAAATGGTGGCTTTTAAATGTGATTTAAAGTGAAATTAATTTTTTATTGCAATTTTATTTTAAATATTGTAAAATATTTGAGTTTAGGTAAAATTCAGAAAAAAAAGAAAAAGTGAATTTGCTTTATCC
>CAOJZZ010000071.1 GCA_948466315.1 uncultured Mycoplasmatota bacterium
CTTATAAACAAAGGGCTTGAGAGTTTTTGCTTTCTTACAACTGTCAAACTCAAGATTATAGCATAAATATACAGCATATACAATAATTTTATTTTTATTTTTTATGTTAAATACAGTTCTGAAATTTTTTTCTAAACGAACCCCTATTTTATAAAAGGTTGCATTTACTTTTGGAATTCAGCTGAAATACAGTAAAAAGGTTACTACTCAATTTAAGAGATAAAATAAAAATTAAAAAATGTGATAAAATAATAAGTAGTAAGACTAACTTTCATACTATAACAAATTGAAGAAAAAAATGTCTCACTTTTTAAAGTTTTACAAGATAATATAATATTGTTAGAGTATGTAGCTATAAAATGAGTAGAACTAAATATAATAATGATATATTTTTAATGTCTGAAGAAGAAGTCTAAAAACAAAAAAATATAAAATTAAAAAAGTTGCTTCATCTTTAGAAAAAGACAACGCAAGCTTAAACAATAAACTAAATTATGCTTATTAAAAAATAAACATATTAAAATTCCAATTGAAAATAAAGATTATAATGTAGATAAATTTAAATAGACTATTCGTAAGGACAGTACTAATTCATCAATACCAACAATTAAAGAATTAAGTCATAATAAATCTAGAAAAACAGGAGTAAATATTTATAATTATTGAATAAAAAATAATATTTATATAAAGTTTAAAATAATAAATTACTAATAAAAAAACAAAGATTATCATATAAAACGGAGCTTTGTTTAATAAAAAAAACACTAAAACATTTAAACTATTAATGTTTTAATAAAAGAAAAACTATTTATCATTTTTAACGTATATTAAATTCAATTTCTTTATCAAATTCCTGTATAATTTTAACATTGGGGCTATAAATAATCTGATCCTTTATAAGAAGCTCTTCATCAGAATTTCTAGAATTAGCTAAATTTAATTGCTCTACAGTTAAATTATATCTATCAGCAATATTAGAAATTGTATCTTCATAATCCACTCTATATATAAAATCATTTTGAATAGTCTTCTTTTTCAAGTAAGATGCAAATCTAGCTAAAGCGCTCTCTATACTTTTAACCACCAAATCCACAGATATATTATCAGTGCCTAAAGCTATTGTTGCAAAGCTAGTATTACTTTTATTAGAAATAGAATCTTCTGTTTTAGTAGGAATTCTATCCATTACTCTTCCATCATCAAACTCTCTATAACCAGTTTTGCCACAAATAATAGTATCTACTAATATATTATTTTCTAAAAAAGCGGCTTGAATAGACAATGCTAAAGCATCAGAATCTCCAACTCTTTCATTATCATAAGCACCTAAAATAAATGTCTCTGTACCTGAGGCATATTGTTGATCTAATGTAATAACAATAGCATCAGAAACATCAATGCCTTTACACAAATTTGTTTCAGAAAAAAGAATTCCATCTTTTTTTAATTGACAACATACATCTTCAAAAAACGTGTTATTACAATCACAATCATTAAAAATAACTTTTAATTTTTTTATATCCTCTAATAATATATCGATTTTTTTAGTGATCACATTAATCAACTCCTTTCAGCTACATGACCACGAGTAAAATATAACAAATAGAAAGTCTACTATTATATATAAACTAACTAATCATACCATTAAATACTCCTATTTTGATATAAATCTAAATATATTATTAAGTATAAATCAAATAAAAAACAAAGTCAAAGCGAAATAACATTAGTAAAAACAAAATAACATTAGTAAAAACTATTAATACATTGTGCTAGTTAAAAGCTAAACATGTTATAAATAGAAGCATAATCTAAATGATATATCTTAATTTCAACAATTTTGTTAATAAATCACGTTCTGCACAGGTGGCTTTTTATGAAAAATGTTGATATCTAGAGTAATATAAGGCTTTTAAATTTTGAACTAAGTTTCTTGAAAAATAAACAGTTTATATGCATAAATTACCTAACAAATAATAGTTATATTAAATAATATTAATTTAATAATACTTATTTTCTAAGATATTTATAAATTAAAAATTCAACTAGTATAACACATTATTATATTAACAGCTTAACTTAGATTGTATAAAAAAACGTCTAAATACATTAAATTAACATATAAAATGTATACTTATTTATATAAAAATAAAAATCAGTACAGAAATAGTAAAATAAATGGTAAAATAAAAATAGGTGATATAAATGGATTTTAAAATACATGAACCAAATAATTCAGAAAAAAGAACAACTAAAAAGAATATAATATTTTATTTATTATGCATTATTTTAATATCTGCAATAGTTATAACTATTGTTTATGGTATAATACCAAATACAAAAAATAAAAACGATAATAAAGAAAAAATTGAAAAAAAGAAATTAACCATTGTTGATGAAAATAATAATCAAAGACCAATAGCTATTATGATAGATAATAATGTTGGAAATTCAGCACATGCTGGGTTACAAGAGTCTTACTTGAATTATGAAATAATTGTAGAAGGTGGATTAACAAGGATTATGGCCATATTTAAGGATAAAGACGTTTCATTAATTGGACCAGTAAGGAGTTCAAGGCATTATTTTTTAGACTATGCCTTAGAAAGTGATTGTATTTATTCTCATTATGGTTGGAGTCCCTATGCTGAAAGTGATATTAAAACTTTAAATGTAAAAAATATTAATGGTTTATATGATGAAGAGGCGTTTTGGCGTGATAAAACAATTAAGGCTCCACACAATGTATTTACATCTATAGAGAAAAATTATGCTTATGCTGATAAAAAAGAATATTCTACCAAGACAAAATCTTGGAAATTATTAAATTATACAACCGAATCTATCTCTTTAAAGGATAATAATGAGAAAGACGAAGACAATTCTAGCGAAATATTAGCTGCCAATTCTATAAACATTTCATATTCAAAAAGTCAACAGAGAAGTTATAATTATGATGGGTCAAGGAAAGTTTATTTGAGATTTATGAATCAAAATCCTCATGTTGATAAAACTACAAAAGAACAATTGTATTATAAAAATATAATTATTGAACAAGTAACAAATAGTTTATTAGATAATTATGGTAGACAGGATTTAGATACAGTAGGAACAGGAACTGGTTATTATATTACAAATGGTTATAGTAAACCAATAAACTGGACAAAATCATCAAGGCATGCTAAAACAAAATATACATATACTAATGGAACAGAAATTAAAGTAAATGATGGTAATACCTTTATTCAAATTGTTCCAAATATAAATGATGTAACAATAGGATAGGAGAATAACAATATGAAAATAGGCTTGTTTGGTTGTGGTGCTTATGGTATGTCCCTTAGTGATATATTAATAGAGAATGATTGTGATATTACAATATGGACAAAATTCGAAAAAGAAAAACAACAGTTAGAAAAAACAAGGCAAAATGCAAAATTAATTCCAAACTTCAAAATATCAGAAAAAATAAAAATAACTACTAATATAGAAGAATGTATAAAGGGCAAGGATCTTCTAATAATAGCAATACCTTCAAGCTTTTTTGCATCAGTAATTCAAGAAATGAAACCGTTCATAAGAGAAGAGCCAATTTTAATAGCAACTAAAGGTATAGAACAAGGAACTTGTTTATTTATGAACCAAATTTTGGAAAAATATATAGATACTAAAAATATAGCTGTTATAAGTGGACCTTCTTTCGCTATAGATTTAGTAAGTAAAAAACCAGCAGGCTTATCACTCGCCAGTAAAAATAAAAAAACGATTAGAATTGTACAAAAATGCCTACAAAATAAATATTTAAAGTTAAAGGTAACAGATGACATACTAGGAGTAGAAATATGTGGTTCAATAAAAAATGTTATTGCCCTAGCTTCTGGAATTTTAGATGGTTTAGAAGCAAATGAATCAACAAAAGCAATGTTTTTAACTGAAGCTATTCATGATTTGAAAGAATTATTATATTTATTAGGTGCTGACAAAAAAACAGCTTTATCTTTTTCTGGTATCGGCGATTTATTTTTGACTTGTAGCTCAACTAAAAGTAGAAATTTCAGTTTTGGAAAAAAAATAGGACAAAAAGAAAAACAAGAGGATTTAGACAAATACTTAAAGAATACTACAGTAGAGGGGGTTTATACATTAAAATCAATTCATAAATTGTTGAAACACAAAAATATTAAAATCCCTCTAATTGAATTAATATATAAAATAGTTCTTGATAATAAAGATCCCGAGCAATTATTAACATTTTTAGTTGAAAAATAATTTTAAATATTTTAGTGTAAATTTTCAGAGTATACACCTCAAATTAAATTAGAAACTTTAATTCTCTAGAATAGAGACCTCGCTCTTATAAATATGTAATCGTTTGATAAATGATTTAAAATATTGAGCTTATAAAATTTATTATTCTAGCAATAAAATATTGTAACTATTAATATTTTATTCTTATGAGCAATTTAAAAATCGGTTAAAATTAGTGATTATAACAATTTTTTTATAAGCTAATAGTCTAAATTATTGCCAACTAGTTCAAAATTTAATTAATAAATATTTTAACTTACAAATAAAAGCGGAAAATAAAAATATTTTAGAAATAACACAATTTATGCTATAATAACAATATCAACTATACCTTTAAGGTTAAGATAAAATTGATAATTAATAAGGAGGAATAATATGGAGGGGTTAATAAAAAGTTTTTCTCGTTCATCATTGGCATCATCAATTATATTAATTGTTTTGGGTATATTATTAATATTTCAATCTGAAGCAACTATAATTTCTATTTCTTATATAATAGGAGGTGTTTTAATATTACTTGGAGTGTTAGCACTTCTCCGTTTCGTAAAAAATAGCAATAGGGATGAAAAGAGTGAGTTAGATATAGTATATGGAATAGTAACAGTTATTTTAGGAGTTTTAATTATTAACAATCCACAAGCGATAGCTAGTATAATTCCCTTTGTTTTAGGAATAAGTATTATTATTAATAGTGCTACAAAACTTCAATATGCTTTCGAACTAAAGGCAAATGAAAATAATCTATGGAAAACTACTATGTTTCTTTCACTGATAAGCGCATTATGTGGAATAGTATTAATATTTAATCCATTCAAAGGAGTAGTAGTATTTACCAAAATAGTTGGTTTGTTTATAATACTATATTCTGTATTGGATATTATATCAACTTTAACAATTAAGAAAAATGTATCAATAATTCATAGTGCCATAGAAGGAACAGTAATTGATGCTGAAGTAATTGAAGAAGAAGAGGAATTATCTAAGTCAAAAACAAAAAAGAAAAACAAACGAAAAAAAGCAAAAAGGTAAGGGGAATAAATTATGATATGTATGGAAAACTTTTCTAAAATAATTGAACAATGGAATGAAAAATTAAATGCTTTAGCAGGAGAATATACAGATAGCCCATGGGCAGGAGCATTGATTTTTTTATTACTATTTGTATTTGCATGTTGGGCCATATCTTCATTAACTAAAAAATAGCTTCTACTATTTTCACTTTATTCTTAATTAATATAAAACATAATAAGAATTGTATGTAGAACGATTAAATTTAAAAATTACAAATAGTTCAAAGTTAGAACCTAAATTAGAAAATAAGGATGATTTTAATATGGAAATACAAAGAATTGAGAAAAAAGGAACAGTAACAACGAAAACATCAGTTTCCCTAGGCCCTTTAGGAGATATTATAGGGGTTATAATAGGAATAATTGTAACTCTAGTGGGATTAGGCTTATCAATATTTACAATATTATCCTATATACAAGATAATAAAACTAATAATTATATTGAAACACAAGCAACGATAATAGGTCATAGAAATGATGTTAAAGATATGTATATAGTATCATATGTGATAGACGAAAAAACATATACTTACAATGATGTTTTTGGTTTAGGAGAAATGAATAATGGACAAACTATAACAATTAGATATAATCCAAATAACTTTTCTGAGATAACATGGGGAGATGAAAAAACGCATATCATTTTCCCGTTTGTAAGTGTATTTTTTCTATTACTAGGAATATCATCAATTATACATAATACTCAAAATTTTTTACATTTTATTAATCCAAATAAATATGAAGCTAGTAATAATTATAATATAGAAACAACTGATTCGAATATTTCAGATTATGATATATTTAATGATAGATTAAATAATAGTATTGATGAAGATCCAGATGGAAAATCAACATGGATAAAATTTTAAATAATAATTAAAATTATTAAAAACACATATTTTAAAAAATATAGTAAATTAGCTCTATTCTAGTTTATAAGAGATGTTAAATGGTATCTATATTTTTGATTATGAACACATTCTTATTTTAAAATTTATTCCATACAATCTTGAATTGAACAAAACTAAAAAACTTATTATTAATAATATTTAAAACAAATAATTAATATAATTATATTGATTACATAAAAAGTAAAACTCCAATAAGCAAAATAGTCTAAAAGAGTAGGAAAACAATTAAATAATAATAGTATAATTATAAAAATGAGATAATTGATGTAGACACTTATAAAATACTAATATGCTATAAAAGATATTATTCATTATAGAACTATTTTGTAGTACTTATTTAAAAATAACTATTTATTTCCAATTATATTAATACTTAATTAATGTGTTGTACTAATAAAACTCTTAGAAAATAAGTGTTATCAAATTAATATCATTTAATAAAAACGTTGAAATTAAGATAGGGAATTTATAATTTATATTAAAAATATATAGACTGTTGAGAAATTATTATAATCGCAAGTTTTAAATAATATACAATTTTCGCGATTAAGCATAATATTTAGTAAAATATTTAGGTTCTTTGTCAAGTAGTGTTGGTGGACCAAAAACTATGTAAAATTAATTGA
>CAOJZZ010000072.1 GCA_948466315.1 uncultured Mycoplasmatota bacterium
ATTTATTTTTTTCTATATTTAATTAAATTTTCTCGTAAAAAACCTAAACTCAAAATTCTCTAAACTAGATAATTCCTTACTATTATCTATACTTCCATATTTACCAACAAGAAAACCATTCTTCTCTATACTATTTTCAATCTCAATAACTTTAGTATTTTCCATATGACTTATTCCAATCTTTCCTCCAATAGCTAAAAAAGCAGCAATAACTATTGCTTGTATTCTATATTTATTCATAAATAACCTCACTCCCCTAAAAAACAACTAATCTATTGTATCAACTATTTCCACATACTTAGAAGTATATAAATCTGAATCATCACTATCATCATCCACTTTTGCCTTCTCTATAAACTCCCTCATATCAGGCAACTCTGAAATATTAGAAAGACCAAAATAATCTAAAAACTCATTAGTTGTTTCATATAAAATCGGCCTCCCTGGCAAATCACTTCTTCCTGACTCTTTTATAAGTCCTTTAGCCACTAATTTACGAAGTACTGAAACACTACCCACTCCACGTAAATCATCTATTTCTACTCTAGTTATTGGTTGGTTATAAGCAATAATAGCCAAAGTTTCCAAAGCCGAAGAACTCAAAAAATTAGTCTCAGGATTCTCAATCAATTTTTGGTAATAAGTACGATGTTCATACTTAGTAGTAAGTTTAAACCTATTACCCAAAAAATCTATTCTAATCCCCCGAGTATCACTCTCATAATCTTTTTTCAACTCTAACACTAAGCTCTTTGCTTCATCTTCTGAAACAGAAATAACATCCTCTATTTGCTCTAAAGTAAGTCCATCCTCTCCAACTACAAACAAAAGTCCTTCCAATACTGCCTTATTCATACTACTATCGCCTCTACTAAAATATCATCAAAATTATTCTCTTGGGTAATAACTAATTCCCTCTTTTTAGCCATCTCTAAAATAGCCAAAAAAGTAGCAACAATATAATCTTTAGAAACTACTGGAAAAAGTTCATTAAAAGACAGTCTCTTTTTCTCACTAAGTAACTTCTTTATATCACTACATCTTGAAGAAACACTAATTTCATTTACACATACCTTCGTCTTCAAAGGTTGACTTTCTTTCTTTCTTACCAAATACTTTTTAAATGCTTCTGTCAAATCATCTAAAGTAACATCCTTTGAAATAGAAGTATCATTATCTTTATCTACAAATTCACTTATATTCTCTGGTAACTTAGTATAAAGATCTCGCCTCTTAAATTCTTTTTCTTTTAATACTTTGGTAATTTCCTTATATGCCTGATACTCAAGTAATCTATTAACTAATCTCTCTCGTGGATCCTCTTCCTCTACATCTTCATCTTCTATTTTTTCTCGTGGAAGTAATAATCTAGATTTAATTACTAAAAGTTCTGATGCCAAAACTAAATATTCACTAGCAACCTCTAAATTCATTTTTTCCTGTAACGCTAAATAATCCATATATTGTTTAGTAATTTCTTCTATTTCAATATTCATAATATCCATCTTACTTTCTTTAATAAGATGTAATAATAAATCTAATGGTCCTGAAAATTCATCAATTTTAAACTCCATAGTACCAACTCCGAACTATATAATTATAACATAAGAAGAAAATTTATGCTATAATGTAGCAAAGATTCTAAAAACAAGGACGTGATACTATGAAACAATTTACTATGAAAGATGATGAATTTACTTGTGAATATTGCAATAAATTAATAAAACCTCTAGGCTACACTGCTAGAGATCATTGTCCATATTGTCTATACTCAAAACATGTAGATATTATGCCAGGAGATAGAAATAATAATTGTTTAGGATTATTAAAACCAATTGGTATAGAAAAATTTAAAGATACTTTTAAAATAATTTACAAATGTCAAAAATGTGGACAAAACCATAAAAACATTATGGCTAAAGACGATGATATGAATCTAATAATTGAACTATCTAATAATCAAATTAAAAAGAAAGTCAAATACTCATAAAATGACTTTCTTTTTAATTCTTAGGTTTAAATAACAAAGCAAATACGAAAGAAAATATAATAGCTGCTGTAATTCCTGTTGCTGTTAAATCAAACATTCCCATTAAAATTCCTACTAATCCATAAGACTCTGCTTTTAATAAAGCTCCATGTATCAAAGAATGTCCAAAACTAGTAATAGGTACCATAGCACCCCCACCAACTACTTTAATAATCTGATCATACAAACTAAAGGTATCAAGAAAAGCACCTATAACAACTAAAATACTAGTAATATGACCTGGAGTTAATTTACTATTATCTAATATAATCTGTGCAATCATACAGATAACTCCACAAAACAAGAAGGAATTAAATAATAACATTAACACACCTCCAAACTAATTGCATGAGCAATAGAATTAATATTTTGCTTTTGATAAAGTAATGTTGGAGAAAATAATGCTCCTGTTGCTACTAATAAAACTTTCTTAAACTTTTTCTTTTTCATTTCTTGATAAACATAGCCATAATTAACAAGAGCACTACAAACTGGTCCAGAACCTCCTGCTTGTACCTCCTCTTGTTTTTCTAAATCATAAAGTAAAACTCCACAATCATTATAATGATCCCCTAAATCAATATTATAGGTATTATTCATATAATCTCTTAAAATATCCTTACCATAACGCCCTAAATCACCAGTTAAAATTAAATCATAATAAGATGGGTCTCTACCAGTCTCTTCAAAATGTGTTTTTAATGTTTCAATAGCAGCAGGTGCCATCACTCTCCCCATATCATTAGGATCATTTTGTTCATAATCAACAATTTTTCCTAAAGTTGCACACTCTACTTTCACATCTGTTTTTTTATTAGTTAAAAAACACGCAGCCGCTCCTGTTGCTGTAAAAGTTGCACTACTTGGCTTTGGAGCACCATACTCTGTAGGGTTACGAAATTGCTTTTCACTACTCATATTATGTGA
This sequence comes from uncultured Mycoplasmatota bacterium, assembly GCA_948466315.1. Taxonomy (GTDB): domain Bacteria; phylum Bacillota_I; class Bacilli_A; order RF39; family UBA660; genus CAOJZZ01. The sequence continues at coordinate 2,957 of CAOJZZ010000072.1, forward strand.
AGAAACCGTTACAATAGCATTATTTACTCTCTTATCATCAATAAAATTACTTGCTAAAATCATTCCCAAAACACTACTACTACAAGCACCATAAATACCAATAAAACTTGAACCAACTCCATTGGTCCCATAAGTAGAAGCTGATATTTGGTTTAATAAATCACCACTAACAACTAAATCAATCTCTTCTTTTTTAGTACTAGTCTTTTTAAAAAGTAATACTAAAGCATCTTTAATTAATTTGATTTCTGCTTGTTCCCATGATTTCTCACCAAAATATAAATCATCATAAGTCTTATCATAATATTTTTTCAAAGGACCATCCTTCTCATAAGGCCCAGCTACTGTTACCGTATCTTTTATATAAACATTTTTATAATTAAAAGTCATGATCCACCTCCAATAATATAACGAATCATTCCAAAAAACCACGCCGATACTACTCCATATAAGATAACCGAACCAGCTAATTTAAAAATATTAGACCCAATACCATAGATTGGTCCTTCCTTGCGATAATCCAAAGCAGCACTAGTCATAGAATGAGCAAAACCAGTTATAGGAATTAATAAACCACACTTAAACTTAGTAACTAACTTGTCAAAAAATCCTAATGCTGTACTAAGACTAGCCACAAAAATTAAAATAATAATCATAAATGTAGAAGCCTCATTTCTAGAAATATGCATGTAATAACAAAATAACTCAATTATTCCCTCTCCTAGCAACCCAACAAGACCACCTATGAAAAAAGCAATAAAAGCATTTTTTACTCTATCTTCTTCTGCCTTATGTGAATCTGCTATTCGATCATATTTTGTATTTCTCATTTTCATCACCATTTATAGTATGAAAAAGAAAATTTTTTTTATACAAAAAAATAAATTGACTTTTAAATCAATCTATTATAAATTTATACTCCAACATCTTCTGCTAATAAACTTAAACTAACTTTATTCTTTTCAACAGAAATATCAGCTACATAACAATCTACAATATCCCCAACACTAAATAAATCAGATGGATGTTTAATAAATTGTTTACTTAATTTAGAAATATGAGCAAGTCCATCATCATGTAACCCAATATCAATAAATAAACCAAAATCTACAACATTACGAACTGTACCTTGCAATTTATCACCAACATGTAAATCTTCAATTTGTAAAACATCACTTCTTAAAAGCGGTTTTGGCATTGAATCTCTAGGATCACGTTCTGGAGATACAAAAGCCTCAATAATGTCTTGTAAAGTATACGAATCAATTCCTAACTTTTCACTATAAGAAGCAACATCAATATCTAATGCTTGTTTTAATTCATCAGTTCCAATTGCAGAAACACTATAACCTAAACTATCTAATAATTTTAAAGCAACATCATAACTTTCTGGATGAATACTAGTTCTATCAAGTGGATGATCACCATCTAAAATACGCATAAATCCAATTGCTTGCTCATATACCTTAGGTGTCATACCCTTTAATTTTTTTACTTCATCACGATTCATAAACTTGCCTAACTTATCTCTTGTGCTAAGAATTTCATCGATTGCCTTTTTAGTCAAACCTGATACATAACTAAGTAAAGAACGACTAGCTGTATTAATATTAACTCCCACAGAATTAACGGCCTTAGTAACCACAAAATTTAAAGATTCATCTAATTTTTTAGCTGCCACATCATGTTGATATAAACCAACGCCAATACTTTTAGGATCAATCTTAACCAGCTCTGAAAGACTATCTTGCAATCTTCTTCCAATACTAATAGCACTTCTTTTCTCAACAGTTAAGTCTGGAAACTCCTCAATTGCCAATTTTGAAGCAGAATAAACAGATGCTCCAGCCTCACTAACAATAACATATTCAACCTCTCTTTTAGCACTCTTAATAGCTTCAGCAATAAAAGCTTCACTCTCCCGAGAAGCAGTACCGTTACCTATCGCAATAATATCAATATTATATTTATCAATAAGTTCCAATACTTTTTTCTTAGATTCTTCTATTTTATTATGTGGCTCAGTAGGATAAATAACCGCTATTTCTAATGGTTTACCAGTCTTATCAAGTACTGCTAACTTACACCCTGTACGAAAAGCTGGATCATATCCTAAAACTACTTTTTCCTTCATTGGAGGAGTTAATAATAAATGTTCAACATTACTAGAAAAATTCTCAATAGAAACCTCTTCTGCTTTTTCTTTAAGTTCGCTACGAATTTCTCTTTCAACACTAGGTAAAATCAATCTTTTTAATGAATCAACAATACTATCCTTAACTATAGAAACTACAAAAGACTTTTCATTTTTTATAAGCTTTTTCTCTAAATAATCACTAATAGCAGAAACCTCATAATCTATAGAAACTGAAATAACTCCTTCTTTTTCTGCTCTATTAATAGCCATAATTCGATGTGGTTTAATATACTTTACCGCCTCACTATATTCATAATACATCTCATAAATTTGTCCCTCATCTTCTGCTTTCTTTTTCTTTTTAGTAACAAAAGTACCATTACGATAAATAAAACTACGAATATATTTACGATAACTAGCATTATCACTAATCCACTCAGCAATAATATAACCTGCTCCCTTAACAGCTTCCTCAACAGTAGCTACTTTATCATTAAGAAAACCACTAGATAAAGAAGAAATATCACCAGTAACAGGAAAAGCCATAATCATTTTAGCAAGTCCTTCAAGTCCTAAAGCAATAGCTTCAGTCGCTTTAGTCTTCTTCTTTTCTTTATATGGTCTATATAAATCCTCTACCTCTACTAATTTATTACAAGAAAGTATTGAAGCCTTCAACTCCTCAGTAAGCATCCCTTTCTCATCAATTAACCTAATAACATCTTCTTTTCTCTTAAGTAAATTAACCTGATACTCATATACTTCATTAATCTTACGGATAGACTCCTCATCTAAAGCACCAGTAGCTTCTTTTCTATATCTTGCTATAAAAGGAATAGTATTACCCTCACCTAGTAGTTCCAAAACAACCAATACTTGTTTCTCAGAAACCCCTAAGTCTAAAGCAATCTCTTTTACAATCATCTCATTCATTAAAACATCCTCCTAAATAATCAAACAATAATATCTTAACATACAAAGAAAAAAAGAGAAAGTACAACTGCTTATACGTGGACAGTTTTTGAAAAACATATAAAAAGATGTAACATACTACTGATACAGGTTCTATAATAAATAGTGTTGGTGAGTAAAATCACTTGACACTATTTTTAGT
>CAOJZZ010000073.1 GCA_948466315.1 uncultured Mycoplasmatota bacterium
TCATATGAAACATATAATAGTGATTATTCTAAAAATACTACAAGTATGCAAGTAAGTCTACCAAGTAGTGAATCTATTATGATTTATGAGGTTACTATTACCAATAAAGGAGATATTGATTATGAGGTAACTAATATAGTAGAAGAATCTTATTCAAATAATAATATTAAGTATGAGTTGGTTGATATAAATAAGGGAACAGTAATAGATGCAGGAACTACTCATACTTTTAAAATAAAGTTTACAACTACAGAAAATAATCCTGATAATAAGACAACCCTAGTTTTAAAATATAATTTTAAAGAGTGGGTACCATCTTTATATAATATGGTAGCACATAAGTCAAAGTCATTAGATACAGGTATAGATTTTTCAGTAGCACCAACAATTGAGACATCAGGAGTATATGAGATGCATAGTACCAAAGATGATGAGTACCCAGTATATTATTATCGAGGAATAATAGATAATAACAATGTAAATTTCGCAGGATTTTGTTGGAAGATAGTAAGAACTACTTCTACAGGAGGAGTAAAGTTAATTTATAATGGAGTACCAGCTAGTGATGGAAGTTGTAATAATACAGGAGAAACTAGTAGTATAGGAACTAGTAAATTTAATTCTAGTAGTACTTTAATAAATGATGTAAGTTATGTCTATGATAATGGAACAGACTCAGAAATAAAGAAAGTAATAGATAAATGGTATTCTGATAATATGATTGAATATACAAATATGTTAGAAGATACTATTTGGTGTAATGACCGAAGTATTTCTAAATATAGTGGTTCATATTCATATTTTATAAGTAGAATAAGATTAATAGAAAAACCATATGAACCATCAATAATATGTCAAAATGATAATTATAAATTTAGTGTTGATGAAGTTAATGGAAATGGAAAATTAACATATCCTATTGCCTTGTTAACTGGAGATGAGCTTACTTTAGCAGGCTCTGGATATGTAGGAGGCTATAATAGTAAAAGCTATTTAGTAACAGGACAAGAATGGTGGACTATTTCACCTAACTTTTTTGAGTCAACTATTCCTGTATCTGACGTATTGATTATGTCGAATTCAAATTATCTTAGTGGAAAATATGTTAATTTAAGTGTTGCTGTTAGACCTTCAATATCTCTGGTAAGTGGTACTATGATAAAAGAAGGAAATGGTAGTGTTACTAGTCCATATAAAATAGTAGAAGATAAAATAACAAAAGAATGGACTTTTGATTATATAGGGAGAGAACAAGAATTTAAGATACCCTATGATGGTGTATATAAGTTAGAAGTATGGGGGGCTCAAGGTGGTGATGCGGATAGTACCTATGTAGGTGGTCTTGGAGCATATGCAAAAGGTAATATTCAATTAAGTAAAGATGACATATTGTATATAAATATAGGTGGTCAAGGAGAAATGGTTATTGGAACTGGCTCTAACATAAAGGCAAAAGGTGGATATAATGGTGGCGGAGATGCATTTTCGCAGACTATTAATAATGCTATAGTAGGCGGGGGTGGAGGTGCAACACATATTTCTACAAAGTCAGGGTTATTATCTACTTTAGCTGATTCTTTAACAGAGATTTTCATTGTTTCGGGTGCAGGTGGAGGCGGTTGTATGTATGGAGATTATAGGAATGCAGGTAGTGGTGGAAATGCAGGTGGTATAGTTGGAGCTAATAGTGCACTTCCAGGTATTCACACAATACAACATAATAGATATGGCTTAGGTGGTACTCAGAACAATAGAGATTGTCTTTATATAAATGATGATACTTTAGAAGCATGTAATTATTTTGGTATGGGTCAGAATGCTAGTTATGGTGGAGGTGGCGGTGGAAGTGGCTATTATGGAGGTACCTTTGGTCATGGGACTGGAGGTGGTGGTGGTTCCTCTTATATAAGTAACCCACTATTAAGTGATAAAGTGATATATTGTTATGAGTGTCAAGAATCAAATGAGGAGTCTACTAAAACAGTATCAACTACTAATGTGTCAGAAGAAGCAATAAGCAATTATGCTAAAAAGGGAAATGGTTATGCTAAAATAACATATATTCATTAGTTATAATTTTATTATGTTTATTATAAAGTGAAATTATTTTTACTTTTTTTTGTATTTATAAACCTATATTTACCATTGAAAAAAATAGTTAAATGGGATATTATAAGTAGGAATGGAGGGGTAAATATGAGGTTGCCTGATTATAAAGAAGCTAGAACTAGGGATAAGAGAAGTTATAAGCGTGTTGATTTTGAAATTGATGATAAAGTTAAAAATAAATATAAGGGTAAAAATTTTTGCTTGAAGACTTATGGTTGTCAAATGAATGAGCATGATAGTGAAAATATTAAGGCATTACTTGTTTATTTAGGGTTTGTTCCTGTTTCGGATTATGAAAGTGCTGATTTAGTACTTCTTAATACTTGTTCTATTAGAGAGAATGCTCATAATAAGGCTTTTGGTATGTTGGGAAGACTTAAACATTTAAAGAGTAAGAGGCGAGATTTATTAATAGGTTTATGTGGTTGTATGGCTCAAGAAGCTAGTGTTACGTCAGAAATTTTAGAGCGATATCCTTTTGTTAATTTTGTATTTGGAACACATAATATTTATCAGCTTCCTAATATTCTTGATAAAGCGATAACTGATAATAAGCAACAAATCGAGGTGTTTTCACGTGAGGGTGATTTAGTTGAGGGATTACCAGTTATTAGAACGAATAATTATAAAGCATATGTTAATATTATTTATGGATGTGATAAATTTTGTACATATTGTATTGTTCCTTATACTAGGGGACGTGAGCGTAGTAGGAAAAAAGAAGATATTTTAGCAGAAGTTGACTCTTTAATAAGGGATGGTTATAAAGAAATTACATTACTTGGACAGAATGTTAATGCTTATGGAAAGGATCTTTATTCTGATTATAATTTAGGAAATTTGTTAGAAGATATTGCTCAAAAAGAAATTTTACGTATTCGTTTTATGACATCACATCCTTGGGATTTTACGGATCATATGGTAGAAGTACTTGGAAAGTATTCTAATATTATGCCTAGTGTACATTTACCAGTACAGTCTGGTTCTAATAAGGTGTTAAAATTAATGGGAAGAAGATATACTAGAGAAAGTTATTTGGAATTATTTAATAAAATTAAAAAGACTGTTCCTTCTGTTGCGATGTCTACTGATATTATTGTAGGTTTTCCAGGAGAGAGTGAAGATGATTTTTTAGATACTTTGAGTTTAGTTCATGAATGTAAATTTGATAATGCTTTTACTTTTATTTTTTCTAAAAGAGAAGGAACTCCTGCTTGTAAGTTAGAAGATAATACTACTGATCAGGAAAAAGAGATGCGACTTCAGCGTTTGAATGAAGTGGTGAATCATTATTTTTTAGAAAATAATAAGAAATTAGTTGGAAAAGTTATTTTAGTATTAGTAGAGGGATTATCTTCGAAAAAAGATAATATGTACTTTGGATATAGTGATACTAATAAGTTAATTAATTTTACTTCTTCAGAACCAGTGAATAGTGGAGATCTTGTTTCTGTTAAAATTACAGAGGCTAAAACTTGGAGTTTAGATGGGGAGATTATTAATTGAAGGCGTTAGATGATGTTATTAATTATTTAGTTTCTAGTAAGGATTATAAAGAGTGTATAAGACTAAAGGAGCAAATGAAAAAAAGTAGGGATGTTTTATCTTTAGTAGAAGAGATTAAAACTTTACAAAAACAATATGTTAAAAGTAATTATGATACAGAAATAAAAGAAAAACTAGATTATTTAGAGGATAAACTTAATACTATTCCTGTATACGTTATTTATATGCAGCATTTAGAGAAAGTAAATGAAATGATTAATTATGTTAAAGATGAGATGAATGATTATTTTTATAAATTACTTAATGAATTATAATAACTAAAATATTAGATTTTTTGGATCTAGTATTTTTCTTTTTCATTGGGACTTTTTAGCAATATTATTATTTTTTTGCATACATTAAAATAGGGAGGGAGACGTATGTCAAATTATAGAGAAATTGTTACTAAAGCAGTAATTGCAAAAGGAAAAAAATTATTTACTACTAATGAGTCTGTAAAAGTTAGTAATAATCCTTCTACTATTTTAGGATGCTGGGTTATTAATCATAATTTTAATGGTGTAAAAAATGGGGATTCTATTAGAATTTCTGGTAGTTATGATGTTAATATTTGGTATTCTTATGATAATGATACAAAGACAGAAGTTGTAAGACAGACTAGTCAATATGATGAGGTTGTTCATATGCGACAAAGAGAGGATGATGCTTCTTCAGAGGAGATTATTGTTAGAAGTTTGAAGCAACCATCATGTGTTAAAGTTGATATAGAAGGAAATAATATTAATTATACAATAGAAAAAGAACTTGGTATTGAACTTGTAGGGGATATAAAAGTTAAAATAGAGGCTAATACAGAAGAAGAACCATGGGATGAAATTATTGAGGAGTCTAAGGCAGAGGAGTTAGCTGAAAGAATTGATCAAGAAGTAAAAGAAGATTTTATTAATACTGAGGAATTGTAGTTAAAAATTTAACTAGCTATTCTTTTTATATTTAATAGTATTTTATAGTTAGTAGACAAGTTAAAGTTTTATTTTGTCTACTTTTATTTTGCTTAATTAGTGCAGAAGCATTGTTTTGTTTGTAGTGTTATCAAAAAAAGGTTGACACTTTATAATTTGTGTATTAGAATATGTATCAGTGAAGAAGAAATGGAGGTATGTTTATGGCAGTTAAGATTAGATTAATGCGTATGGGGGCTAAGAAGAGACCTACTTATCGTATTGTTGCTACTGATTCAAGACGTCCTAGAGATGGTAAGTATCTTGAACTTATTGGTACTTATGCACCTGTTGGTGAATGTTCTGTAAAGATTAATGAGGAATTAGCTTTGAAATGGTTAAATACAGGAGCTATTCCTACTGATACTGTTCGTAGTTTATTTAGTAAAGCTGGAATTATGAAAAAATATGCTGATTCTAAAGTGAAAAAGGGTTAATATTATGGATTTAGTTTTATTAACAGAAAAAATTGTTAAATCCTTAGTTGTTGATGAGGATTTAGTTAGTGTTAAGGAATTTGCTACTGATTTGGATAATGTTTTACATATCCAGGTAATTGTTTCAGAGAATGATATGGGACGAGTTATTGGAAAAGGTGGTAAATGTGCTAATGCTATTCGTACTTTAGTTCAAGCTAGTAGTTTTTTACATGATGATAAATATGTTAGAATAGATATCGATAAATTTTAGGGGGTTTTTAACTTCCTTTTTTTATATATTTTATATTGTTAAAAATGTTAATTTATAGTATATTTAGTATAGTAAAAACGAAGATAGGAATTTTATTTTTAGTATTAAGAGGAGAATAAGTTATGTTAAGAAAATTTTCAACATATTTAAAGAATCAACGTAAAAATAAAAGAATAATAATGTCTATAGGTTTTCTTTTGTTAATAGCTTTAGTTATATATATTCCTTTTTCTTTAGCGGTTCTTACTCCAATAAAAAGTATTACTATTACATCAGAACATACTAATTATGAAACAAAAGAGGCTGGTTCTTGGCAAGTTAAAAAGAGTGCAGTTTGGAAAAAGAAAGGTGAAGCAGAGATAACTTTTGATGTAGATACAGTTATAAAGACAGATAGTGAGGCTACTGATATAATTTTAGTATTAGATGTATCAGGTTCTATGAATGGAGAGAAATTAAATAGAGTAAAGAATGATACTGTTGAATTAGTTAACAGTTTATTAGAGAATAGTCAGAATAAAGTGGCTTTAATTACTTTTGAAACTAAATCTACTTTAGTATCAGGATTAACTAATGATAAAGAGGGATTAGTTAATACAATAAATGGGTTAAGTACAGGTGATACAACTAATTATTACCAGGCTTTAGTAAATGTAGATAGTATCTTGAAAGATTATCAAAAGG
>CAOJZZ010000074.1 GCA_948466315.1 uncultured Mycoplasmatota bacterium
CGACAGGCCCTTATAGGGCTTTTACATACCACTTGTTTTACAAGTGGTTATGATTATCTAAATAATAGCATATATTTTTAAATTGTCAAAGAACTTAAATTCGCTATCAAACATTATTGATAGTTCTGATAATATTGGACCCCAATTTTGATAAGGAGCAGTCCACTTTTTTGTAATGTTTTTTGTGAGAGTATCAACCGAAGACCAAGCCAAAGAAGGATTTAGTCTACCAGAGCAAAAAGAACGATTAGAAGCACTTTGTAAGTTCAAAGGATATAAGATATATTATTATTATTATTATTATTATTATTATTATACTGATGCTGGAATAAGCGCTAAAACTGGTAATCATAGACCTGAATTTTATAGATTAATTGAAGATGCTAAAAATAAGAAAATAAATACAATAATTGCTTTGAAATTAGATAGACTATCAAGAAGTATTTATGATTGGGAGAATTTACTTAAAACATCTGAAAAATATGGATTTGATTTAGTTTGTGCTAATGATGTATAAACACTACTAATGCAAATGGAAAAATGGTTACAAGAATCATGATGAGTGTATCTGAAAATGAAATTGAAAGAACAAGTGAAAGAACTAAAGTTGGAATGGCTGGTGCAATTAAAAAAGGACAGCCTTCATGTCCATAATAGCACCAACTTATTTCTAATAGTTAAAAAGCAATTTTTGCATTGCTTTTCAAGGATTTCAAATGATCATCTTTGGCACACGAAATCTAAGTAAAGGTATGAAAAATTTTAAAAATCTCTATTTTAAAGGGATAAGAAATATTATAAATTTATAATTTAGAGTTTTTTCATATCCGATAGGTTGCGAGTTTTACTCTAACCCTTACTTTAATTTGAAAAATTTACTAGATTTATAGTCTAGTTTTAATTTTAATAAAATGATATACTAAGATTAGTAAATGATAATTTATTATTATGACTAAACCAATTATGAAGGAGAGAAATATGGAAGAAAGAATAGTAAAGCCTTTTACAATATGGAGACATTTTAAAGGTGGAAGATCATTTGTAATTACAATAGCAGAACATAGTGAAACAGGGGAAAAATTAGTTGTTTATTATTGTATGGATAATAATGGTAGAACTAATCATAAAGATGGAATTTATGCAAGACCTTTAGATATGTTTCTATCTGAAGTAGATCATGAAAAGTATCCGGATATAACCCAAAAGTATCGCTTTGAAGAAATTATAGATTGATATGCAAAATTTACAATTTATAAAACAGATAGTATTTATGATATAATAAAAAAGAAAAATGTAATTTGAAAGCGAGGAAAGCGTATGTATGAATATAAGATAGAAACATATAGAGTTAAAGAAGCAGAAAAATCAATGAATAGATTAGCTCAAGAAGGATGGCGTGTTGTTGCAGTTACTCCAAATGAAGTTATGGGATTTGGTATTGTTGTAACATATGAACGTCAAATCAGTTAAAAATTAATAACAATTGATAAAACAGATCGTATTTATGATTTGTTGTTTTTAATATAATCAAAGAAAAAATAGTAATTTAACAAAAGGAGTCACTATGAATAAAGAAATGTTAAAATTAAAAGAAAAATTATTATTTGACAAAAACAAATTAGAAAAAAATAGTAAACTTTACTCCTCTATTAGACTACTAATTTTTCTTATATTAATTATCTCAGTATCCATATATTTATCAAAACATAAGGAGTTATTTTTAATTCTTTCTAATCTTTTAATTTTTTCTTTTATTGTAATTATAATAATTCATAGTAATATTAACAAAAAAATAGACAAAATAAAGTATTACTTATATTTAATAAAAAAATATGAAAATAGATGTTCTGATGAATGGAAAAAAGAAATTATACCAGTAATTGAAAGTGATAAAAACTTTGCTAATGACCTAAATATTTTAAATAATAATTCATTATTAAAGTATCTAGATTTTACTCAATCTTTAGGCAGCAAAAATAATCTTATTGCATCACTATCCTTAGATAACATTAAATTAACAAAAGAAGATATTAAAAAAAGACAAGAATCTATCACCGAAATAAGTAAAAATTACGAGTATTTACTAGACTTTCAGTATATATTAAGTAAAATTAAAAATATTAATAAAATTGATTATAAAGAGTATTCATATTTTTTTGATAATATAAAAGAAAATAAAAAAGTAGAAATTACAATATCAATGGTTCTCTCGCTATTAACTATTCTAAGTTGTATTCTTTCTATCACAAAAGTATTACCATCTTACTTTTTTATAGTACTATTTTTCCTTCAAATTATTTGCTCTTATATTTATATGATAATTTATAATAAAGAATTTGATGATATTAGTAAATGTTTTAGAAATTTTAGTGAACTAAAACATATATATGATTTTATTGATAGACAAAAGTTTAAAACTAAATTGAATTGTGAATTACAAGAAAAAATCCAGAATGGAAAAAGTATCTTAATGGATATAAATAAAATATCTAATTTAAATTCATATAGACTAAATTTTATAAGTTATCTATTTTTAAACGTTTTTTTCTCTTTAAATTTTATTATATTATATAAATACAATAAATTACTTTATCAAAAAAATAGCACTTTTAAAGATAGCATATTAGCCTTAGAAGAATTAGAAAAAATGATAAGTCTAGCAACCATAGGTATCGTTAAAGAAAACACCTGTTTACCAATTATAGAAGATGATTATATATTAGAATTTGAATCTATCCAACATATATTACTTAATGAGAAAAACTGTGTATGTAATAGTTTTATTAGTAATAAAGATATAAATATTATTACAGGTTCAAATATGAGTGGAAAAACATCATTTATGAAAGCAATAGGAACCAATTTAATTCTTGCATACAACGGAACCTATGTTAATGCTTTTTCATTTAGATGTCCTATAGCAAAGGTTTTTACTTCTATAAATATAAAAGATGATATTAGTCATGGTATTTCTACTTTTTATGGAGAACTAAAAAGAATAAGGGATATTTTAGACTATAGCGAAAAAAGTAATGGAAAAATGATAATTTTTATAGATGAAATATTTAAAGGAACTAATTATAATGATAGAATTTTAGGAGCCAAAGAAGTTCTAAAGCAACTAGTAGAATTAAATTGTATCGTATTTTTAACTACCCACGATCTTGAATTATGTGTTATTAAAAATAAAGCAATCAAAAATTATCATTTCTCTGAAAAATATATTCATGATAAAATATCATTCGATTATAAAATAAAAAAAGGAAAATGTAACACTACCAATGCTAAATATCTAATGAATCAAATGGGAATTATAAAAAATTATAAATCCAAACATTAATTATTATTCATAGGAAATAAATACTTATGAATAAAAATATAATTGATATTTTATTAATAATAGTAAGTATCTGTTTAATAATATCAACAACATTCTTTGTACGCCCATTCGTTTTACAGATGAAATAAATAATGTATACTTATTTTGTTCATTAAGTAGTATTATATTACCAAGACTATTTAATATTATTAAGGGAAAACATACAAAGTAATTATAAATTACAAACATTATTAAATTAATGTGAAATTTTTCTAACTAAAAGTAAAAAAATAAACCCATAAATATTTAAATAAGAAAAATAAAAGGAGCTTGAATATGAAAATCTTTAATAGAATAAAAAATAAGAATAATGAAAGTACAAAAATTGATATACAAAAGTCATTTGAAGAAAATTTGAAATATATCTCTAATACAGAAAAAAAAGTAGAAATTATAAAAAATCAATTCAAAAAGACAGCTACAAGATACTATTTAACAGTAGGTGAAATAAATTGTCCTACTGGTAAAATAATAGTTTCTGATCCTCTTACTTATTTAGCATTAGGGGAATTTTGTCCAACATTAGAATTAAAAATTCCTGTTGGAAAATATCCCATAGAAGTATCTATTTGTAAAAGCAATGAAATAGGTATTCGTATGTGTACTGCTAGACTAAAAATTAAGGATTCTGAAGCCATAACATATAAAATAGCAAATTCAACGGAAGAAAGTGCAGTAGCTAAAGGAAAAGATGGTATTCTAAGTGGTTTCCCAGTAGATGCTGGTATGATATCTTTTTGTGATGAACAAGTTGGCAAAGAATATAAATCATTTTTAGATAAATGGCACCAAGATAACCCAAAAGGTAATCACTATGATGATTATTTTGCCCAATTTTTTAAAGAAAGTGAAAATAGATTACCTCAGTTTCAAAGAGAAGGCGGTGACTTTATAGAGTGGAAAAATCCTGAATCAGAGAATAAATTAGTTATGATAGCAAGCGGCCTAGGGGATGGATTTTATCAGAGTTATTGGGGTTATGATTCTAATAATGAAATTTGTGAGTTAATAGTTCCATTAGTTAATCCAGAATTATTCGGATTATAATTACAATTAAAAGTAAGGTGATAAAATGTATTTAATTGTTAAAATATTTATGGTAGTATTTTGTTTAGGTGGTATTCTATATATAATTAGAAGGCAACAACGAACTATCGATATATAAAGTGGAATTAGAATAAAGGACTTACCAAGAAATATTGCTAATAATCCATACCTTTTAATAATGGTAAAAGATAAAACACTAATCTTTAAAAATAAAAAATACTATTTAAATAATAATAAATAGAAATTATAAATTCGAAAGAGGGAATAATTATGTGGGAAGAGTTAGGAATTAGCGGAGGTACTGCTATAATAATCTTAATTGCACTATATTTTGTAATTAGATTTGCTGTTAAGAGTGGAGTAGAAGATGCTTATAGGAGTGTAACTGGAAAACAAACATTCGAAGACAAAGAAGAAGATAAAATAATCGAACAATGGGAAAAAGAAGAAAAAAATAAAAAATCAAAAGCAAAATTATAATTTAAGACTAAGGAAGATAGATTACTATGAATAATGAAAATAAAAAAGATTTTAATGCTATGTTAAAAAATAATGATGAATTAATGAAAAAAAATACCACAAGGAAAACTTATAACAGTTAGTATGATTAGAGATTATCTAGCAAAACAAAACAAAGCCGATTTTACTGACCCTATGACAGCAGGAATATTTATAAATATTGTCGCTTGGGCAAGTTATCAAAGCAATGCTGATATAACCCCCTAATTGTGAAATTGATAATATAAAAATAACTATTAATTCATATAGTTATACCATTATTACGGCCCATATTATCTAAAAAATAATCTTTTAAACATTAAATTCTAAAATAATTATTTATTCTTTTTAATAATATAATCTAAATAGTTACTAAAAATTTATCAAATAGGTCTTTATTTATTTTAAATTTTGTTGTATTATCAAATTGTACTTTATATTGCCCTATAGCCAAGTGGTAAGGCAGTGCGCTCTGACCGCACGATGCGTTAGTTCGAATCTAACTAGGGCAACCATTATAGCTAATACCCTTATTTTATAAGGGTTATTTTTTTATTAATTCAATATTGTTGAAGTTTATTTATTGCTTTTTTCAAACTTTTAGTTTATCATTATATTTAGATTTATTGATATAAAAAGAGGTGAATACATGACTACAGAGGAAAGAATAGAATTAGCAAATTTGTTATTTCCAAACATTAATAATACTAGAGATTATTATGAAAAAAAATACCCAGCTAGGAATCTAAAAAATAATGCTATGGTTACTAGATATGGTCCCAGTCCTACAGGAAGTGTTCATTTAGGAAACTTATTCTCTGCCTTTTGTGATATGGTGTATGCCAAACAAAGTGAAGGGATATTTTTTCTAAGAATTGAGGATACTGATCAGAAAAGAGCAGTAGATGGTGGTATAGAAAATATTACAGATATATTAAAAGCTTTTTCAATTATTCCGAATGAGGGCTATGGTTATGGTGGG
>CAOJZZ010000075.1 GCA_948466315.1 uncultured Mycoplasmatota bacterium
TATAGAGGAATTAGAAGATATTGTAGAAGATTTTAAAAATACAAAACATAGATTACCTGATAATATTTCTGGTTGGAATATTTCTAAAAAATACAATGACGGAATATTAAAAATCTTTGAAATGCCGTCAATTAAGGAATCTTATTTAGAATATTTTTATACATATAATATCTCAAACAACGAAAATACCAATTAAAAAAGAAACTCAAAATTAGCCAAAGTAAAGAAATACTAATTACTCCAAATAATACTATTTCCATAGTAAATATTTGCAATTTTATTCAAAAAAATAATTTTAAAAAGATTGGTATTTTTGAACCATCTTATTTTTCTTTTCAAAATTCTCTAAATGCTTTTGGCATAAAATATGATCTAATATACTTAATAAGAAAAGATGGAAAATATAAAATGCCAGATTTCATAAATTATTATACTTATGACTTACTAATTATAACTAACCCAATATATTCTACAAGTGTTTATTTTGATAAACAATCTTTGAAAATTATTGATAATTTTATTCATAAAGGTATTTTTATTATAAGTGACGAAAGTCTTTGCTTACCTGAAAAAAGTTTTGATAATATTTGGTCGAATTATAAAAACTTAATATGTATAAAATCACCACATAAGTTAATAGGAATGAATTCTATTAAATTTTCATGCATCTCTTTTGATGCTTCATATATCACTTTTTTTGATCAATGGAATGACATTTTCACGGGAAGTCTAGATTATAGCTGTAAGCAAGCTATTAGTCATTTTTAAGTGATAATTATGATAAAGTATTAAATTATTATTTGATCTATATACAAAGAAAAATCACAGAAATACAAGAAATTTTAATGCAATATAACTGCTTTTCCATTGACAAAGACACATTAGGGGGATATTTAACTATATACTGTCTATCAATTCCCAGCAAATATAATTTCAACATATCTTGGTTAAAAGAGTTATTATATGAGTACAGCATTTTTATATTACCTGGATTTCTTCATGGGTTTGAAAAAAATGAAAATTTTTGCTTTAGAATTAATCTTTTGGCATTTGATACAGCATGTAAAAATGCATTAGTAAGATTTTTAAATTATATTAATTTTTTTCTTCGAATTTGATATCCAAAATATTGTTTTTAGAATAATCATTATAAATGTTTTCATAATTTTCTACTACTATATTAATTTGAACATTAACCTCTTGTTTGTTAGTTTCTTTTATATATAATTGAGATTTCTTTTTACGAGTAATTATATTTTTTATAGTATTTACTCCAAATCCTAATATTGTTATTAAAGCTACAAATAAATTAATATATGACTCGTTATTCAATATAAATTCCTCAATGAAAGAGCCAATATATGTATTAATTATAGTTTTAACACCAAAAGAATTATAATAGGAGAATTTGAAAATGAAAGTCAAGAACATTTTAGCTATAATTGCTTTATTAATCATAATAATTGATGCTATTGTAGAAAATACAATGAATATTTCTATGCCATTAGCTGTGGATTATATTATAAGGATATTATTATCGATATCATTTATTTATATATTAGTCATTATAATAATATTTATCGTTAACAAATGTGTTTCTTCTAATGACAGTTTTAAATTCAAATATAAGCCTTTAAATTTAAAGTATGATGAAGTTATGCTATGGTTAGAAAAAGGGAATGTACCTGATACCTTATATGTTAAAGGTACGAAAAAAGAAGTTGTTAAAATTGAAATTCAATTTGGCACTATTGGTAAAAATGGCCCATTTGTGAATAAGCGTATTTTATTAGACAATAAGGAATTGACTTTAGATGAAATTGGTAAAGAATTAAAAGAAGAGATTTATCTAGAAGAAAGTCAATGCATTTTATTGGGATATACAGAAAATAATGATCCAAGTTTATTTTTAAAAGTATTAGAAGAACTTAAAAATAGTTAAATGTTTTTGAAAAAATAATTTTCACTTTTTAGAAATGATATTCCTTAAAGATTATCATTTCTTTTTTCTATACCATTCTCGAATAAGGGATAGAAGCGAGTATTACTCTAGTAATATGTTTGAGCTGATAGCCCGTCCTGCTATGCAGGTATTCCCAATCTAAAACTTAATATAACCCAAATTCAAGTCATTAGACATAAGGGTACTTTAAAATAGAGGGTGTGTGAGGGGGATACCCATCCGTAAAAAAGCCTAGGTGTAACCTTTAAAGAGGTATAGGTGTGCCAACTATAAAAAAGTTTAGGTATTAGCTTTAAATGAAAAGGTGTGTTCACATTTTGGACGCACCTTTTTAAGTGCCTAAAAACCATATCAACCTTTCTTTGAATTAAAATATTTTTTAGTATTATACTTGCCTCTAGCTTTACCTAATCTTTTATTAGATTTAGACTTTCTCCAAGCTAGAATAGGAGAGTTTTCATTAATAGAATATATGATTCTATTTCTAACTCTTTTAAAGTTAGTAGAACCAAAAGAAATACCAAAAATAGTTTTGATATCTCTATTTACTCTTTCTATAGGACCATTGGTGATTTTATGATTATTCATCTTGTTGAAAGAGTTAATAATTTCATCATGCCAATTTTCCATAATATGAATAAAAGGATAATATTCTTTTATTCTAGATTCTTTGAATTTCGATATAAGAGTATCTAATTCAACTAAAGCAGTATCTATAGAAGCAGTAGCCACAAAGTTTCTGTATTCTTCTTTAAGCTCATAAGCTAAAGCTAAAGTAGGATCTAAAGATAGCATATTTTCTACAATGCCATACTTACTCATCAACATTCCTGATTTAGTTACTTTAATTGGTTCATCAGATAGTTTAGATAAATCTGTAAGTAAGAACTTCCAAAACTTCTTGTAAAGCCAATAATAGTTAGAACCTTCTTGTTTTAAATGTTTATAACGATACATTACTTTAATTCTTATTTTTTGAAAGCATTGAACTAAATTCTTTACTACATGGAATGGATCAGCACTAATTTTAGCCTTAGGAAGGCATTTTTTCATGACATCCCTATAAGAATCCCATAAGTCCATACTAACGAATTCTACCTTGTTTTTCTCTTCCATAGGGATTCTTGAGAAATAATCAATCAAATCAAACTTTCTTCTTGAGTCTATAACATCTACAATCTTTCTCCACTGAGGAGCATATAGAACACAACAATAAGAATTTTTTACTAACCTTTTAGCATAGACTTCATCTATGCATAAAACAGTAGGTAAAGACAATCTTCTTAAATCTACTTTAGTATCAAAAAGATTAACTACATAAGAAACAGAAACATCATATTCTTTAGCTACAGAAGAATAAGTTTTAGTTTTATCTCTTAAAGCATTTAAAATCATGATTTCTTTTTGAATAGAGATACGTCTATTCTCATAACTAACTGGATTTTCTTGAGTGAAACTATATCCACATTCACACTTATATACTCTTCTATGAACATTGAATATAACATTTTTAGAATCTAAAGTAGTACTTTTTATTTGATTAGTTCTAGAGCCTTTAATGTGAACATTAGAAGAATCACAGACAGGACATTTTACACTTTCCTCTTTCTTTAGAAACAATTCTATGATAAGATTACAAGTGTTAGAATTAAAACTAGTAAATGACTTATTTAAGTTTATTTTATCCGCTTTAATATTTGATTTTTTTAACAGTTCAAAATCTAACATAAAACACCTCACTTTGATATGGTTTTTAGGACAACTCCATTATATCAAAAAGCGAGGTGTTTTTCGTATAATGAAACTAGGAGTTTAATCTCTTAGTTTTTTATTTCTAATAATATGGTATAATAGTAGTGATGGAAAGTTATTTATTGTTTGAGGCACCATGTGACCTCGTGAAAATCGTATACAGCTTTTGACTGGTTATTTTACGATCTTTCCATCATTATAGAAATAGTTGGCTAAGAGATACTTTGACTCTTAGCTTTTCTTTTATGTAGGCATACATTAAAGAAAGGTTTTTGAAAAAATGGGCGTGAGGTGTTTGGAGAATAGCAATATAACTCGTATTAAAAAATGTCCAAATTTCAATTTAATACATTAATCTGCTTAAATCTAATGGAGAGCAAAAGCATCTCGAATAAAGAAAACGAAAAAAGGTATAGGTACTAAATTGAAATTAAAAACCAGCTTTCAAAGAATAATACAAAACATTGGAGGTAAAAAAGATGAAAGGATTTTGTATTTCCCTAGACGTGTCAAAGGGGACAAGCTTCTATCAAGGATTTAAAGCAATTGACGAACCAATAACAAAGCCTAAAAAGATAGAAAATAATTTAGAGGGCTTTAATGAGCTTCTAAAATTAAGAGAAAAAATAAGAAAGGAGTATAAGGCTGAATGTGTTGTAGTATTTGAATCAACTGGAGTTTATCATAGACCACTTCAAACATATCTTGATGAGCATGATTTTAAATATACAATTATCAGCCCATTATTATCAGCCAAGGTAAGAAAAAGTGATATTAGAGCTACAAAGACAGACGCTAAAGATTGTGCATCTATCGCAAAAGTGTTTTATCTAAAGGAATTAAGAATATATTCTAAAATAGATGAAATATACTCTGATTTGAAAGAAAAAAGCCGTTATTACAACTTTTTAGTGGAGGAAATGAAGCGTTGGAAGATAGAATTTAGAAGATTACTTGATATTATCTATCCTGGCTTTGATAAGATATATGATGATTTATATGGAGATTATATTCAATCTATTTTAATGGGATATTCACATCCAGAACTCATAAGAAAACGTAGATTAGATACAATAGCAAAATTCTTAGAAAAGCATACATGTCATAAAGAAGCATATTGTATAAGACAAGCACAAGCACTAAAAGAGTATGCAGAAAATTGTGCATCAGGGTGTAGTTCTAAATCATACCTAGTAAACCAATTTGATATTGTTATACATAATCTAAACGCCCAAATAAAGCATTTAGATAATGTTTTAGAAGAAATAGTTGAACTGGCTAAAACATTGCCAAATTACGATTTTATAAAAAGTATACCAGGAATTGGGGATAATTTAGCAGCAAGAATATTAGCTGAGATTGGCGACATTAAGAGATTCAATAATGCAAGCCAGCTAGTAGCTTACACTGGTATAGATCCACAAATATACCAATCTGGGCAAATATCTGGATTACACTTAAAGATATCTAAAAAAGGGAATAAGAAGCTAAGATGTCTATTATATTTAGCTATTACATGTATGATAAAAACGTCAAGAGATATAGTGATTGTTGATTTCTATAAAAAGAAAAAGGCAGATGGATTGGCGTCCAGATCTGCCCTAGTAGCATCAATGAATAAGCTAGTTCGAATTATTTATTCATTGTGTAAAAATGGTTCTTTATTTAAATAACCATTTCTATTATACCACATAATTTTAAAAAATGCCTCTTTTGAGGTTTTTTCGTCGTGGTTTTAATTATATACGTTATTTTATTGGAAAATTATTAAATTAATACTTGATTTTCCTTATCTAATTTTCTTTGTTTACACTTATTCAATTTTAAAGCTGGTACACACACCTAGTTATTTAAAGCTAGTAGGTAACACCTAAGATAATTTAATATACT
>CAOJZZ010000076.1 GCA_948466315.1 uncultured Mycoplasmatota bacterium
TGATAGAACTATCGCCTTATGATTTAACACGTGGGCGTATTACCTATCGTAAATAATAGGAGGGATAAAATGAAAGTAAGAGCATCAGTGAAACCAATTTGCGAAAAATGTAAAATTATAAAACGCAAAGGAAAAATAAGAATAATTTGTGAAAATCCAAAACACAAACAAAGACAAGGATAATTAATTAGGAGGTGTAATAATGGCACGTATTAAGGGTGTAGATATTCCAAATGATAAACATATTTGTATTTCTTTAACATACATATATGGAATTGGTAGACGTCTTGCAAAACAAATTTTAAAAGAAGTAAATATTGACCCAGAAACAAAAACTAAGGATCTTTCTCAAGAAGATTTAATAAAAATTCGTGATGAGATTAATAAGCACTTAACAGAAGGTGATCTACGTCGTGAAGTAAGTATGAATATTAAAACAAAGATGGAAATTAATTCATATGAAGGAAGCCGTCACAAAAAAGGATTACCAGTAAGAGGTCAAAGAACAAATCGTAATGCTCGTACTCGTAAGGGTAAAGGAAAAACAGTAGCAAACAAGAAAAAAGTTTAATAAAACTAATATAAAATAAAAAAGGAGGTAATACTTATGGCTTATAAGACAAGAAAGAAAAAGGTAAAGAAAAATGTACCTGAAGGAATAGCTCATGTTCATTCAACGTTTAATAATACAATTACAACAATTACAGACAAAAATGGAAATGTAATTAGCTGGGCATCATCTGGAGCTATCGGTTTCAAGGGAAGTAAAAAATCAACTCCATTCGCTGCTGGAATGGCTGCTGAAGCAGCAGGAAAATCGGCATTCGATATGGGAATGCGTAAAGTAGAAGTTCGTGTAAAAGGTCTAGGACCAGGACGTGAAACTGCAATCCGTTCATTACAAACAGCTGGGCTAGAAGTAACTGCTATAACTGATGTTACACCAATTCCACACAATGGATGTCGTCCACCAAAACGTCCACGTGGATAGTGAAATATAAGTTAAGTGGAAAAAAATAAAGGGAGGTTAGTTTCATGTTACAATTTGAAAAGCCAATATATAAAATAACAGACTCAATAGAAAGTAATTTTTATGGGAGATTCGAATTAGAACCATTAGAAAGAGGTTTTGGGACTACAATTGGAAATGCTTTAAGAAGAGTGATGTTATCATCGCTTCCAGGAAGTGCTATTAGTAGTATAAAAATAGATGGTGTTCTTCATGAATTTCAAACTATAGAAGGAGTATATGAAGATGTAACTACAATTATTTTAAATTTAAAAGGTGTAGTAATAAAAAATCATAGTAATGAACCAAAAGTAGTAACCATTAACGTAACAAAAGAAGGAGAAGTAACTGCTGCTGATATTGAACATGATGCAGATATCGAAATAATAAATAAAGATAAAGTAATTGCTAATTTATCTAAAGGTGCTACTCTAAATATGGAAATGACTGTAACAAATGGTCGTGGATATATTAAAAGTGAAGATAACAAAAAAATTCATGATATCAAAAAAGCTGGAGTTATAGCTATTGACTCATTATATTCTCCAATAGAAAGAGTTTCATATGAAGTAGAAAACGCTCGTGTAGGACAAGACGAAAGTTATGATAAATTAATATTAGATGTATGGACAAATGGTTCTATAAAACCAGAAGAAGCAATTGCCTTAGCATCTCGTATCTTAATTGAACATTTCAATATTTTAACAGATTTATCAGAAATAGCTAATGTAAGTGGAATGATGATTGAAAAAACAGAAGATCCAAAGGTAAAAGCATTAGAAACATCTATTGAAGATTTAGATTTCTCAGTAAGAGCTTACAATTGCTTAAAAAGAGCTGGAATTCATACACTACAAGATCTTGTAAATAAGAGTGAATCTGATATGATGAAAATACGTAATTTAGGTAAAAAGTCTCTAAAAGAAGTATTAGACAAGATTAGAGACATGGGATTAATATTACGTGATGATGATTAAAGTAAGGAGGAATAACTATGGCATATAGAAAGTTAGGAAGAGACAATAAGCATAGAAGAAGTTTACTAGCAACAATGACAAAACAAGTAGTAGCTAATGAAAGTATTACTACTACTGAAACTAGAGCCAAAGAAGTTCGTAAGTTTGTTGAAAAAATGATTACTTACGGAAAAAAAGGCGATTTAGTTTCTCGTCGTAAAGCATTAGCATTCCTACATAATGATAAAAAAGCTGTTGATAAGATTTTTAACGATTTAGCAAAACGTTATGAAAATAGAAATGGTGGCTATACACAAATCTTAAAATTAACAGAAAGACGTGGGGACGATGCATTAATGGTTATTTTAAAACTAGTAGATGAAGCTAAACCAGCAGAATAATATATAATAAAAAAACAAGAAAATATGTGACATTCAAAGCATTATTAAAACTTGTTTTTTTATTTGGAAAAAACGCTATATTAACAATTCAGACTATAAATTTATTAAATGATAATTTTCATGATAATATAATCTAAATAGTTATCACTGTCTACTAGTATTTTTAAATTAATTATTATCTTGCTTTATATAAATATCAAACCTTTTTTATATAAAGCAAAATATAAAAATTATTCTAGTTCATAATAAATATTATAGAAATACAGTCATTAATAGTTGCTAGATTATTTATAAAAAAATTCATAGTATCATCTATTAGAAATTGGATATTATATTAATTAAATAATGTAAATTAGCGACTATGTAATCTAAAATAACAAAAATGTAATGTAGTATATATAGACAATCATGAAAATAGGTGTATATTAATATATAGAAAAGTTAGTTAGGAAGTATTTATATGAAGAAAAATTTGATTAATTATGGCATTATCATTTTATATAGTATTCTTTTAATTGGTATATTATTAGGGAAAAACCATATTTATGGTTCTGAAGTTGACTGGATAAATCAACATACAGTAATACCAGAATTTTTTAGAAATATATTTTATGAAACCAATAAACTTATTCCCAATTATCTTTTTAATTTAGGAGCAGGTCAAAACATCTTTAATTATAGTTATTATGGACTAATGAGTCCAATTATACTAATATCCTATCTTTTACCAAGACTAAGTATGCAAAACTTTATTATAATAGCAAGTATCTTTCTATATTTATTATCAGGAATCCTGATTTATAACTTCTTAAAATCAAAAGATACCTCTAAAAAAATGAGTCTTCTAGCAACCCTTACCTTTCAAACACTATCTCCCATAACCTTTCACTTTCATCATCATATAATGTTTGTATGGTACTTTCCTTTTTTAATATTATCTTTATTTGGTATCGACCACTATCTCAATAAAAAAGGATCACTTCTACTAATGATTAGCATTTTTCTTTTGATTATGACCAACTATTACTACGCAGTTCCTAGCCTATTAGTAATAGTAATTTATACAATTTATCAAGTATTATCAAAAAATACTACCTTGAAAAGTTTTATACTAGACTGTACGAAAGTAGCATTAAGAGTACTTACCCCCATTTTATTAGCTGCTTTTCTACTTTTACCAACTGCATCCTCAATGATGACAACAGGAAGAAATAATAACTCCATTCATAGCATAAAAGATATAATTCTACCAAATATAGAACAAATTCTATATTCCTCATTTAGTATAGGGTTAACTTTCCTCATCCTAACAGCACTACTAGGTCTTTTATGTCAAAAAAAATTAAGAAAGAATGATGCCTTTCTTTCTATTTCCCTACTTATTTGTACCTTCTGTCCAATTATTATGTATATTTTAAATGGCTTTTTATATAGTAGAGGAAAAGTGCTTATTCCACTTCTGGTACTATATATATTAACACTAACAAAATTTATAAAAAATCTTTATCATGATGAAATAAATTTAAAAAGACTAATTTTTATATTAACAATAACTACTATTTTATTTATAATAATTAATTACCATAGTACTTATATTATAGGTCTTGCTCTTGATGCAATCATTACTTTTATCGCCATAAAATTATTTATCAAAAGAAAAAATATAAGTATCATCTATATTCCACTTCTTCTTACTTTACTAGTATGTACTATAAGTAATAATAAAACAGAAACTTATGTCCAAAAAAACCAAGAAAATATAAATCTAACTATCCAAAAATTATTTAATACAGTAAAAGATGATACGTTTTATAGAACCGATACCTTAATTGATACTAATAAACTAGCTAATAAATCATATAAAAGTAATTATAATAACACTTCTATTTATTCATCAACAAATAATAAATACTACTGGGACTTTTATAACTTCGAAATAGGTAATAATATTGAACATAGAAATATGTTGAACACATCAGGTACCAATAATAACCTTTTTAATCATTTAATGGGAGTAAAATATTTAATATCAAAAAAAGATGTCGGAGCTAACTATCAAAAAATAGCTTCATTAAATAATATCAATTTATATGAAAATAAAAATGTTAATCCTATACTTTCTATAGCAGAAGATTATGGATCTTTGAAAGATTATCAAAAATTATCATTCCCATACAACCTTGAATATCTAATAAACTATCCAGTAACAAATACAAACATTACCAAAGAATATCATTCTAGTATTAAAAAAGTAACTTTACCCCTTGATGAAAGATATAAATTTAAACTTAAAAAAACTAAAACAATAATTTATAACTTGCCCCAAACTATAGAAAATAAATTTTTAATCATTACTTTTGATATGAATTATAATTCAATATGTATAAAAAAGAAAAAGCCTAAAGAAGAAAAAAAAGATTTACAAAAAGTAAATATTAATAAATATGAAACAGGCGACACCGCAATCTCTATTAATGGGGTGAAAAATAAATTAACATGTGCCGATTGGCCTTATCATAATCAAAATATAAAATTTGAATATATAATTTCTAGTAATGAAGAACTAACTAAACTAAAAGTAAAATTATCAGAGGGAAAATATGATATTTCTAATATAAATATTTATACTATGGATAATAAACTTCCAAAGCAAAAATCGTTAGACCAAATAAAAGTAAATAAAAAGGAAAGTTACTTAACCGCCACTACCTCTGCTAATAAAACATCTTATGTAATTACCAGCCTTCCCTATGATAAAGGATTTAAGGTACTAGTTGATAATAAAGAAGTAAAAAAAGAACTTGTTAATAAATCTTTCTTAGGATTTAAAGTAAAAAAAGGATATCATAAAATAAAAATAGAATATACATCACCATGGTATAATCTAGGTAAATTAATATCAAAAATAGGAATTATTTTATTTATAATAATTCTAAGTACTGAAAATATAAATCATAGAATGAAAAAGAAAAAACATCAAAAATCAATAAGTGATATGTACTAAAATAATTTTTTAAAAAAATAGTTTATTTTATTTATACCTAAGTAAAAATAATTATTCATAACTAGTTTTAGTAAATAATTAAATCACGTTTCGTGTAAGTAGATAAAATCATTACTAATAATAAACAAAAATTAAAAAGAACCCTAAAAATTAAAAAGGTGTATATTTGTAAATGATGTGAAACAAAAAAATTAAAGAAAAGTGCCTCGTATTT
>CAOJZZ010000077.1 GCA_948466315.1 uncultured Mycoplasmatota bacterium
AATGGAGATGCTCATATTAGAGTAGATAAAGATATTAGAATTACTAATGTAAAAGTTTTAGAACAAACAAATAATGCTTATGAAACTTATAATAACGATTATTCTAAAAATACTACTAGTATGCAAGTAACTCTTCCGAGTAGTGAATCTGTTATGATTTATGAAGTAATTATTACTAATAAAGGGTCTACTGATTATGAAGTAACTAATATAGTAGAAGAGTCTTATTCTAATAGTAATATCAAGTATGAGTTAATTGATATAGAAAAAGGTACAGTAATAGATGGAGGAACTACTCATACTTTTAAAATAAAGTTTACAACTACAGAAAATAATCCAGATAATAAAACAATTTTAGTTTTAAAATATACTTTTGAAGAATGGGTACCATCTTTATATAATATGGTAGCTCATAAATCGAAGGATTTAGATACAGGTATAGACTTTGCAGTAGCCCCAACAATTGAAACATCAGGAGTATATGAGATGAATAGTACTAAAGATGATGAATTCCCTGTATATTATTATCGAGGGATAATTGATAATAATAATGTATCATTTGCAGGATTTTGTTGGAAAATCGTTCGGACTACTTCAACAGGAGGAGTAAAATTAATTTATAATGGGGTAGTAGGAAATGATGAAAGTTGTAATAATATAGGAGAAGCAAGCCAAATAGGCACTAGTAAATTTAACTTTAATAATAATACAAAAGATGATGTAAGTTATATCTATGATAATGATACAGATTCAGAAATAAAAAAAATAATAGATGAATGGTACTCTAAAAATATGATAAATTATACTAATATGTTAGAAGATGAGGAATGGTGTAATGATAAAAGTATTGCTAATATCTATGATAGATATACACATTTTGGGGCTCAAGGAAGACATATTGTTTCAAGCAGTCCTAGTATAGAGTGTCCAAATGTTGATGATATATTTACAGTAAGTGAAGAAAATGGTAATGGTAGATTAATATATCCAGTAGCATTACTAACAGCAGATGAAATTACTTTAGCTGGCCATGGATATAAAGGATATACAAGTATTGGTTATTTAAATACTGGTAAATTATGGTGGACTTTGTCTCCTTTTGGTTTTGATAGTGTTAATGCCACTGTAATGTTTATGGATTCTTATTCAAATTCATGGCAATATATACATAATGATTATGGTGTAAGACCATCAATATCTCTTGCTAGTGGAACAATGATAAAAGAGGGGAATGGCAGTATTTCTAATCCATATAAATTAGT
The DNA here is from genome assembly GCA_948466315.1 of uncultured Mycoplasmatota bacterium. Classification (GTDB taxonomy): domain Bacteria; phylum Bacillota_I; class Bacilli_A; order RF39; family UBA660; genus CAOJZZ01. The sequence continues at coordinate 1,263 of CAOJZZ010000077.1, forward strand.
AGAAGAAAAATAACAACAGAATGGACATTCGATTATACTGGGAGAGAGCAAGAATTTAAAGTTCCATATGATGGTATTTATAAAATAGAATTGTGGGGAGCCCAAGGTGGTGGAACTACATCATATAGTGGAGGAGCTGGTGGTTATACATCTGGCGAAATATCATTAAATAAAAATATGTTGTTATATTTATATGTTGGAGAAAATGGTAGTAATGCTAGTACTCAGGATTATTTTATATTTAATAATGGTACTACATGTACTATAATTTCATATAATAATAAAACTGGGTACTCATATGCAGGTGGTGGTTCTACTGATATAAGATTAACTAATGGATCTTGGCAAGATTTTAGTAGTTTAAAGTCAAGAATAATGGTAGCCTCAGGCGGAGGCGGTGCTAATACCTATGTTTCATCATTTAGTGGTGGAGCAGGTGGCGGTCTTGATGGTTATAATGGAAATAAAACTGGTTCGAATGGAAATTTAGCTACAGGTGGAACTCAAATATTAGGTGGTATTAATGGACTTGGTAATCGGGTTACTAGTGATTCTCCTGTTAATTCAGGGTTTGGGTATACTTCTTTAATTGCAAATTCTACTGGTAGAGGTGGGAATGGCTATTATGCTGGTGGAAGTGGACCCCATGGTCATATGACCGTTGGCTCTGGAGCAGGAGGTTCTTCATTTATATCAGGACATAATGGTTGTAATGCTATAAAAGAAAATTCCACAAGTGATAATATAATTCATACAGGACAAAGCGTTCATTATAGTGGATATCAATTTACTAATACTAAAATGATAGATGGAATGGGCTACAGTTGGTCTGATATTAAGGGAGAATACACTGCAATACCTTCACATGATGGAAAGAGTACTATAGTTGGTAATACGGGTAATGGTTATGCTAAAATTAACTTAATATCAAAAAAATAACAATTAATATAACTTACATTTACAGATAAAAAGTCATAAAATTACCAAACCAAAACAAGGATTTTGATATTATTTATGACTTTTGTCATTTTTATATCACTAAATTAACTAAGTACATCATAGTAAATATAACAAAAATGAAATATTCCTCATATTGAAAAATAAAAATAACTTTGTTATAATAACAAAAGCGAGGTTATAAGATGAAAAGAATAAAAAATAACTTAGAAAAATTAGTAACAAGGTCTAAAAAGAGACTGATACATATAAAAGAAGATCATGTAATTAAAGAATATTTTAAAAATAATATTCTAGTATTTACCTTTATTATTACTTGTGTTTTAAATTCTACTATTCTAAGATTCTTTTGTATGAATACTTTAGAAAATTATTTATCAGTAAAAGCTATTTTAGCAGACTTAACAATTGTAATAATTATAAGTGCTTTTGGTTATTTGATAAAACCCAAAAATAGATTTACCTATTACATAATATTTGAAATATTTCTGACATTAATATGTGTAATAAATTCAGTTTATTATACTTTCTATACATCTTTCGCCTCTGTTTCTATGTTATCTCTAACACAATACATAGGAGATGTAGGAGATGCAGTTGTTGAAAATGTTTTACAATTAAAAGATTTAATTTATATTTTAGGACCACTTATTTTAATTTTTGTTCATATAAAATTGAAAAAGAAAAATTATTATAAAAGAATAGAGGTAAAATCTGAAAGAAAAAAAAGAACTTTTCAAATGTTAGGTCTAGGAGGAGCTTTAGCAATCATCTTTATAGTTACGCTAACCTCATTAGACGTTACTCGTTTTGTTAAACAATGGAATAAAGAGTATATTGTAATGCGCTTTGGCATTTATATTTATCAAGCTAATGATGTTATTACTTCACTACAACCTAAAATAAACTCAATGTTTGGTTATGATCAAGCCAATAAAGAGTTCCAGGAATACTTCACAGGAAAAGACGAGGTAAAAACTAATGAATATACTAATATTTTTGAAGGTAAAAATGTTATTGTAATACATGGTGAAAGTATGCAAACTAATGCTATGAATTTAAAATTCAATGATCAAGAAGTAACACCAACCTTAAATAAACTGGCAAAAGAGGGAATGTTCTTTTCTAATTTTTATTCACAAGTAAGCGTTGGTACTAGTAGTGATACAGAATTAACCTATAATACATCCCTTATGCCAACAAAAAGTGGTACAGCCTTTGTTTCTTACTCAGATAGAAAATATGTTGCAACCCCTAGTCTTCTTAAAGAAAAGGGCTATTATACATTTAGTATGCATGCTAACAACGCAGACTTTTGGAATAGAAGAGCTATGCACAAGAATCTAGGTTATGATAAATTTTATAGTAAAAGTGATTATAAGATAACACCTGATGATGTGATAGGTTTAGGTCTAAATGACAAAGCATTTTTTGCACAATCTACACAAAAGATTGAAAAAATTGCTAAAAAGTATGAAAATTGGTATGGTCTACTAATCATGTTAACAAATCATACCCCATTTTCTGAAACAGAAAAATATGGCGAATTTGATGTGGATATTAAAGAAACTATAACAAATGAGGATGGTACAACTGAAGAAAAAATTCATCCATACATGGAAGGAACTAAACTAGGCAATTATTTTAAATCTATTCATTATGCTGATAGTGCCTTAGGAGAATTTATCACTAATTTAGATGAAAAAGGATTATTAGATAATACAGTCTTAATTATATATGGTGATCATGATGGAAGATTACCAAAAAGTGATTATAATAAATTATATAACTATGATAAAGAAACAGATTCTCTATTAAGCAAAGAAGACCCAAATTATAAAGAATATGATAGTTATCAATATGAATTGGGTAGAAAAGTACCATTCATAATATGGACAAAGGATATGGCAGGGACTAAATTAAATCAAGAAGTAACTAATGTTATGGGTATGTATGATGCTATGCCAACACTAGGCAACATGTTTGGCTACTATAACAAATACCAATTAGGCAATGATATCTTTAATATTAAAGAAGATAATATAGTAGTGTTTCCTAATGGTAACTGGGTAACTAATAAAGTATATTATAATAGTCAAAAAGGAGAATATTTATCATTATCAGACGAAGCGATAAGTGAAGATGAAATAAAAAATAATAGTACTTACGCCAATAAATTATTAGATATTTCCAATAATATTATAATATTTGATCTATTAAAACAAAAAGAAGAGAAAATTCAAGAATAGAAAGGAAAAGTCTATGAAATTAAAGAAAAAACCTAAAATACTACTAATAACTTTAATAATATTAGTAGTAGTTATATCAGGATTTTTAGTATATAAGACAGTTTTTAATAAACAAGAAGTTCAAGAAGCAAAGGTAGTAAATCAAATAAAAAAATATGGTTATACTTTAAAAGATAATAAAAGTAAAAAGTATAAGGAATTGTTTGGAGAGTTAAAAAAAATATTAGATAAAGATGATGTAGACCAAGAAGAATATGTCAAAAAAATTAGTGAAATGTTTATCTATGATTTTTATTCTTTAAGTGATAAAACTGCTAAAACAGATGTGGGAGGAGTAGACTTTATTCATCAAGATATTATAGAGAACTTTCTTCAAAATGCCGAAAACACTTTCTATAAATATGTAGAAAGTAACATTTATGACAACAGAAAACAGAAATTACCAACTGTAGAAAAAGTAACAATAGAAAGCATAGAAAAAACAGATTTTAGCTATAATGACAAAGAAGCTGATGAGGCTTATGAGGTTAAAGTAAATTGGACTTATACTGATAGTGACTATAGTGATTATCAAAAAGAAGCAACACTAATTTTTGTTAAAGAAGATATAAAAGAATTATTAGTAGAATTACAATAAAAATAAAAATCCACAGTTGTTGTGGAAAAACAATAATAAATAAAATGAAAAAGTAATATCAATTTATTTTAATTTTTTGTTAAGTAATATTTGTATAAAAAACAATTGCCTAAGAGTGTCAATATGCCACTCTTTTATTTTATGGGTTTAATTTATTTGTCAATTTATAAGTGACTTTGTTGTCACAAAGTTTATTCCTTTATGAAGATAAAATCCTCCAATTTTTACTACTTTATTATATCAAATATAC
>CAOJZZ010000078.1 GCA_948466315.1 uncultured Mycoplasmatota bacterium
GATATGGAGATGTATAATGCGACTGTTAATGATTTTGTTTTAGAAATTGATACAAAAATAGCTGATATCCAAAAGTTTTATGAAAGTAAAGATATGCCAAATTATGCAATACTTGTTCATTCTTTAAAAAGTGATGCTAAATATCTTGGTTTTACTAAATTAGCTGAGCTTTCATATAATCATGAGATGGCTAGTAAAAGGAATGATTACGAGTATGTTATTAGTAATTATGAAGAATTGATGAATGAGGCTAGAAGAATTATTGATATTATAAAAAGATATAATGGATAGGTATGGATAATTAATGTTATTTATTACTATTAATTGTATAAAGTAGAAAGTAAATAAATAATAATTGTATATAATTCTTAATTATTTATTCGATTTACTAATAAAATATGGAGGTAACTAGTGAAAAAAGATGTTTCTACAAAAAGAGAGCGTGAGAAGAAAATAGTTTCAGAAATGATTTTGCTTTATTGTAGGAAGAATCATAAAAATGGAAGAGGACTTTGTGCTGAGTGTGAAGCTCTTGATATATATGCAAGACAGCGTAGTGATAAATGCCCTTTTATGGAAAATAAAACATTTTGTTCTAGATGTAAGGTACATTGTTATAAGCCAGAGATGAGAGAAAAGATTCGTGCAGTTATGCGATTTTCTGGTCCAAGAATGATATTTTATCATCCGATAATGGCAATTTATCATATGATAGAGATGAAAAAGGAAAAATAGTTATTGTTGATTTCGCTCCTTAAATGAATAATAGGAGCGAGTTTTTTTTGTAGATGTTTGGACTTTAATATACTATATATGTTATGATTTAATATGTTAGGCACTGGAGAAGTAAATCCATTGGCTTTCAGCCATATAAAATCTTTTAGGACTTGTTTGTAGAATAATACTCAAGTAAAATAAAAGCGGGGATGAAAATAGATGAGAACAGGAGCCCACACTCAATATGATTTGCAAGTACATATAGTATGGCTAACAAAATATAGAAAAAAGATATTAAAATACAAAATTGCGAAAAGATTAAAAGCGTTACTGATACAAGGATGTAGTGCAAAGAATATAACAATAATAAAAGGCAATATCCAGTTAGACTATGTACATATATTGATAAGTATTCCAACATCCTTGTCAGTGGCACAAGTTATGCAATATCTGAAGGGAAGAAGTTCAAAAAAATTACAAGAAGAATTTCCAAGCTTGCGAAAGCAATTTTGGGGACAACATATGTGGGCTACTGGTTATTTTTGTAGATTAGTCGGAACAGTAACAAACGAAATGGTGTAAAAATATATAGAAAATCAGGAAAATGATATCGAAGATATATTTAAGGGAAATGTCCTTTAGGACAGATGACTTTTAGTCATATACCAAACCCTGTACTTTTAGTGCAGGGTGGTTGATTATTTTTTAATTATGTAATTAAGGTGGCATGATGAAAAAAAGCAGTTTGATGATTTGATTAGTTGCTTATTAAAAAGGTATTAAGTGAAAATGATTAGAAATAATATAGAATTATTCATAGTGAAAGGGTGATATAAAGTGAGAGATTTTGAAAAGATAAGTTTTAAACAATTTTGTAATGATGTTTGTAATGATAGGGAGCTATATAATAGTTATAAATTGCCAAAAAGAAGTTCTAAATTAGCAGCAGGGTATGATATATTTTTATTAGAAGATTTGGAGTTAGGGCCAAATGAGGTAGTAAAATTACCAACGGGGATAAAATCATATTTCTTGGATGATGAGGTTTTATTAATTTTAGTTAGAAGTTCTATGGGATTTAAGTATAGTATTAAATTAGTTAATCAAGTGGGAGTAATAGATGCAGATTATTATAATAATAAGAACAATGAAGGTCATATTTTTGTAAAAATTAAAAATGAGGGAAATGAGATGGTTAAGTTTAAGGCTGGAGAAGCTATAACACAAGGTATTTTTTTGAAGTATTTAATTACAGATAGCAATTTTAATTCGAATTTAGAAAGACGTTCTAGTTATTGATATAAATATAGCATTTTTGTTAATTAGTTAAGTTTTTTAGTTTTTTTTAATTAGTAAAAGAGATGGTAGTATTAATGAATGATAATATAGATATTAAGTTTTTGATAGATATCTTATTACAAGATAAACCTAGTGAATCAATTAGAGATAGTGAGAATTATATATTTAAGATTATACCAGAATTAAGTTTATGTAAAAACTTTGAACAAAATAGTATTTGGCATGTTTATGATGTTTATGAGCATATTCTTAAGGTAATAGATGGAGTTGATAGTAATTTAGTTTTAAGGATGGCAGCTTTGTTTCATGATATTGGTAAACCATTTGTTTATGATGAAGATCAAAATGGTATAGGACATTTTTTTGGTCATTGGGATAAATCAAAAGAAATTTTCGATGAGTTTGCAATAAAGTACAATATTGATGAAAAGATAAGAAATGAAGTATCAAATTTAATTTTATATCATGATTTAAATATTGATAGAATTGGTGATTTAGAATTAGATAGTTTGGTTAATACTTTTGATAGGAATGGTATAGTTATGTTGTTTTTGTTAAAACGAAGTGATTTGTTAGCTCAAAATGAAAAATATCATTATTTATTAGAAGATTACAGAAAACAGGAGAATAAAGTTTTGGCAAGAGGTATTAAGATAAATGGGTCCTTATGGTATAGAAAATTGTAAGATATTTAATAAATTATATATTTGTAATAATCATATTATGGAGGTGAATTATGCAGAATAAAGATGTGTTCGAACAATTAGATATGATTATTTATATTTTAAAAAAAATAAAGATTTGATGAAGATCTTAGATTATGTATCAGAGTTAAAACTACCTAATTTTTATATAGCAGCTGGGTCTATTTTTCAAACGATTTGGAATTATTATGATAATAGGGATTTAAATTTTGGTATTAAAGATATTGATGTTATTTATTATGATGCTTCAGATTTAAGTGTAGAAAATGATTTAAAGTATTATAGTATTATTAATGATTATATAAAAGCGAATAACTTGAATTATGAGGTTGATGTTTCAAATGAGGCAAGGGTGCATATTTGGAAAATGGAGCATGGACAAGGTCAAAATATAGAGCCTTATAAAAATTCAGAAGATGCTATTAGACAATGGATTGTTACTGTACATGCTATTGGTATTACTAAAGTTGATAATAAAATTAAAGTTTATGCTCCATATGGTTTTTCTGATATTTTTAGTAAGATTATTAGACCTATAAAACATGAGAATAATTCTTTTGAACTTTATAATAAAAAGGCAGCTAGTTGGAAAAGGAGATTTGGTAATTTAAATATTATAGAATGGTAATTTTTTATAAATATGAGGTAAATACTTCTAATTTAGATTTAGCAGTTAAAATTCAAAATACAATATTTCCATTAGAAGATGGTAAACAAAATTATATAGAAGGGATTACTAGAGATCTTTATAGAAAAGAAATGATAAATTTTATAGTGTGTGATAATGGAGTTCCTATTGGGGTGGTTGGTTTATATTCATATAATGAATATCCTTTTGATGCATGGTTAAATAGTGATTTTAATGAAATTTATGTTGAGAATTAGAAAGGTGATTACGACATTTAAACCCTTCAAAAACAAAAAGAAAGAAGGTGTTAAATTTGAATAATAAATTAGAAACAATATCAAAGATTAAAAAAAGAGGGGTCTGAGTTGACTACAAATTGTAGTCAACTGAAATTAAAATCAAGTGACGGTAAATATTATAATCAGGATGTACTTGATACAAAAGAATTTTAAGACTTATTGAATCAGTTCCGAGTCCAAAAGCAGAACCTTTTAAATTATGGTTAGCGAATCTTGGTAGTGAGAGAATTGATGAAGTATTTGATCCTGAAATCGCAATAAATCGAGCAGTAAATTATTATCGTAATAAAGGTTATACAGACGAATGGATTAAGGCTAGATTAACGGATATAGTAGATAGATTTAAACTTACGGACATTTGGAAAGAAGGAGGCATAACCAAACCAATAGAATATGCTTTGCTAACCAATGAAATTTATAAAGGATGGTCTGGAATGAAAGCTAATGAATACAAGGAGTTAAAAGGGCTAAGAAAAGAATCTTTAAGAGATAATATGACTGATATAGAAGTTGCACTTACAAATATAGGAGAGATTGCAACACGAGATATCGCAAGAGAAGAACATCCACAAGGCTTAAAAGAAAATTTGAAAGTTGCCAAACGAGGTGGAGGAGTTGCTAAAGGTGCTAGAGATTTATATGAAAAGGAAACAAAAAAATCTGCTATTTCTAAAGACAATGCACTCAATTATCAATATGTTAATGAACAACAAAAAATAGAGAGTAAAGTTAATGAGTAAATTCACACATTTACCATTAATTACATTTGAATATATAATTAATTTGGAGTGTGATTTTATGGATAAATATAATATTGAAGAAATTAAAGAAAAATTAGAAAGATGTAAAAGCATGAAACTGGAAGATGTAACGCTAGATGATGTAGACGAAATAAGTTCTATAAAATAGATAGAAGAAAACCTAGTAATGAAAGAATATTAGATTTTTTGACTAAAGTAAAAAATCCATATATATTTAAAGTGAATGGTAAATTAGTTAGAATTAGATTTTCAGATACAGATAAAACTGCAGAAGATTGTTTAACTAGAGTATTGGAAAATTTATACAGATAAAGTTAATTGGAGGTAAAATGAAAGCAATAACAATTAAACAACCATGGGCAACATTAATAGCAGAAGGTTATAAAGAATATGAATTTAGAACATGGAAAACTAAATATCGTGGAGATATATTAATTCATGCAGGTAAAGGGATAGATAAAAAGGCAATGGAGAGATTCAAACATTTAAATTTAGAATATCCAGTTTGTCAAATTATTGCAAAGGCAATAATTACTGATTGTGTCAAAGTTGATGATAGATTAAGAGATGTATTAGCTAAAAAAGATCCAATAGTATATAAAGGCGTAATAAATAAAACATCGAATGATTGGGATGGATATGGATTTAAATTAGAAAACATTGAAAAAATAAATCCTATTGAAGTAAATGGTAAATTAAGCTTATGGGATTATGA
>CAOJZZ010000079.1 GCA_948466315.1 uncultured Mycoplasmatota bacterium
GTTTTAATTTGGTCGAATTCGACCAAATTAAAATCAGGATTATGAATTTCTTCCCCTAAACCAATGTAATCAATAGTTGTAATCTTCTTAACCAATTCTTTACTGTAAAAGATGGATCACTAGAATTTTGATACTTAGCCAAATCTGTTAATGAAATATAATTAACATTACCTACTCTTAAAATTCCCATTTTATTTTCTTTAACAATAATTTCTGCTGTTACTTCTTCTTTTTTCAATAGATATTACCTCACTTTCTTGAATTTTAAAAGGATGTTCACATATTTTTTCTGTTTACATCCTTTATTTTAGGGCATTTAAGCCATATTTTCTAATTATTTGCAAACAAATATGAATTTGTTAACATTTTTTAACTTTGCAAAATCCTCGCAAATCCTTTATTTATCTCACTTTCCGCAGCATTGTTTGTATTTTTTGCCCGAACCACAAGCTCCGTTCAATCTAGTATATATAGTATTTACTGTTATTACTAGTATTTATAAGGAAAATGGGTTCGGAAGTATCCAATATTTATGGTATTTATAGTATTATTGTTACGATGCCTAATTCATCTAATGGGAACAAAATGGTAACAATGTTATCATTCGCTCACTAAATCCAAGTTAATTATACATAGTATTCATTACTTATTCAATAGTTTCTACTAATTTGCGTGCTATATCATTTCTTAAAAAGTTCTCTATTTGTCTTGCATTACTAAATTTATTAGCTGAATTTATATATTTATCTTTTATTTCAGATTCATTTATTATCTTTTGCTCTTGTTGGGATAATTGATTTACCAATTTAGAATAGTATTTTTCTATTAATTTTATTTTAACTTCATCTGATAAATCATCATATTTAATAAAACAATTTATTCTAAAAAACATTGGTGCTCCTAAGTGTTCTAATATCTTATCTTGATTTTCATAATTAGATGTACAAATTATCACTGTATTTTTTAAATCAACATGAAAATTCTTATCTTCAAATTCTCCTGTATCAAACAACTGATATAAAGCTGAATAAGCAAAAGCATTAGCTTTATCGAATTCATCTAAAAATATTATATTAGAATCTCTGTTTAATAAGTCCTTTGCTAAAGATGGCAATTGAACAGTATCACCATATAAATAATTATAATGAGCATTTGATTGAAACATAGAAAATTGACAATAAAACATTTCTTCTCCCAATAATTTTGTTATTAAACGACCTGTTTCGGTTTTACCAACTCCACTAGGTCCATATAACATAATAACTATAGGTTTATTTCCTTGGTTTAATTTTTTCTGAATTAATAATGCCTGTGAAACTTTCATGAGGGCTTTATCTTGCCCCAAAATAACAGAGGGTGCTTGTTTTTTAAAATTCTTAATTAATCCAAGGTCAATATTCTTATATTTAAAATTATGAATATGTATATTTTTACTATCAAATTGTCTTTTTAAATCGTTTATTATTTCAATAGGTGGATTTTGAATTACCATTTTGCTTATATTATATTTGGCTATATAATTTACAAAATTGTTAATTACAGCCTCTGTAACACCAGAATATTCATTTTTAGAAATATATAATAAGTCAATATTTGTTGGCAGTTCTACTTCTCGATTTGGCTCATAACCTTCTATTTTAAATAAAAATGTTTTTCTTTCTGACTCGCTTAAATTTACTAACTGTGTCAAACTATAATTATTACCATTTTGTATGTAATATTCTGGTATATATTTATTAAACTCCTCTTTAGGCCCGTTAAAAATAATTACTTTTTCAGATCTAACCATTTTTTACTCCCGCAATTATTATATCGTAAATAGGTAATTCATTGTTTGATAAATCAGTTGATGAATCAAAATTCTCCTCAGTTAATACTTTTGAATATTGATTAATTTCGTTTTCCAACTTTATTGCCTCTTTAGTTGTCGTACCAACTTTTATACCGTAATAACAAAGATCCATTTTTATTAAGTCATTAAATTTATAATTGTTTTTAAGACAATCAATATTAAATCTTAATATTGCAAATATTTTTCCACTTTTATAAGCTAAAAATTCAAAATACCCTTTTGTTGATAGAATCACCTCATCTATCTTGTTAGTGTTTATATCTTTTAATTCTTCAAATTTATCAGGATTTTTTAACAAAGACAAATATGGAAACATACTTTTCAAATATGTCGCTGTATCTTGATCTATATCAAGTTTTAAATTTGTCAATTTTTTAATATTATCATCTTTATCTGCTAATTTAATAAATTCTGTCATTATATTTGTAGTAATAGTCGAATTTACTATTTTTTCATTTGAGCTATGTCCAGCAATTTCAGATTTTACTCCAACTGATAAATTAAGCATTTTCAAAAAAGAAGATTTAATTGATGCTTCACCATTTGCTCCTACTTCTGCATTATGACCTTCAATAGCTTTATTTATTTCTTCTATTGTAATATTTCCGTCATTCATAATTGTTACATAATCCATCGCAGCATTTTCATCATAATAAATAACTTTTAATATTTTATTTTTGCTTTCTTGTGTTTTTTGATTCATCAAATAGTCCTCCTATAATAATTCTAAATATTTCTTTAATATTTCTATCTCTAACTTAGTTATTAAATGAATAAAATCCGTATAATTGCCAGTTGTATGGGCTTTATCTAAAGCCTCATAATATTCTAATCTATTCTCTTTCTTTACTATCACAGGATTGTATCCTTGATTCATTAAATCCAAATTCATAAGTAGTCTTGAAGTTCTACCATTACCATCGACAAAGGGATGAATTTTAACCAATTCTCCATGCAATAAGGCTGCTTGAATAATTGGATGAAATTCGTTCCAATTTTCAAAATTTAAAACTAATTTTTCCATTAATTCTGGAACTTTCAAATAATCAGGTGGAATATGAGTAGCACCTTTTATAGTAACATTTTCCCTTCTATATCTTCCTGCATTTTCATCATCAATATCTTTTAATATTAATTGATGGATACTTTTGATATTCCACTCAGTAATTGGATTATTTTCTTTTACCAAATCATTTAAATATAAAATTGCTTTTTCATGATTTATAGCTTCTAAATGTTCCTTTATTGATTTCCCACCAACTGTAATTCCTTCTAATACTACTTGCGTTTCTCTAAGAGTCAAGGTATTTCCCTCAATACCATTGCTATTATATGTCCATTCAAGATTAATAGATTCTTCTAACGACCTCAAAGTTTCCTTTGGAATTGGTCTTTTACTATCAAGTTCCTTTTTTAACCTATCTACATCATCAAAATAGCTTTCATCCAAGTCAATAATAAAATCTATAGTTTCAGCTTTAATAACTCTTTTGTCTACTGGCTTCACAGCATCAACTGGAATATTCCAACTATTACCATTTTTAACTGCGCCTTCAATTCTACCATCCTGTAATAATTGTCTTATTCTTCTTTCACTAATATTCCATTTTTTTACTGCATCTTTCGTAGTCATAAATTCCATAAATTTTCACCTCTTTTATATATTGTACCGCAATCGGTAGTTTTAATCAACTATATAAACTCTAGTTTTTAAACTTTATAATTTCATTTATAGTTTCTGATTTTATGGTCTCTTCAAACTTTTCACTTGCTTCTCTAAGCGTTTTTTCAGTTGTAGATATATAGTAGTTCTCGGTTGCCTCTATTTTACTATGACCTAAGATATCAGCTACATCTCTAATTTCGACTCCATTTCTTAAACTCTTTGTTGCATAACTTCCTCTTAAATCATAAAATCTGCAATTTTTTATTCCTATTTCTGTATGAATTACTTTGTAAGGATATTTTACAATGTCAGTTCCGCTAAAAACTCCATTATCTTTTCTAAATACAAAATCTAACGTCTCCAATGATTTAGATCTTCTAGTAGTTTCAACTACCCTATATTCTACTATTTTTCCATACTTATTTTTAACAGCTTCTAAATGATAGTATTTATAATTTTTTCCATAATCCTTCTTATAATTATCTTGTTTACTTTTATAGTTTTTTAATGCAGTTAATAAAGTATCACAAATATATACTTTTCTTACTCCATTTATTGTTTTGGTCGTACCCAAAAACCATTTGCCTTTTTCATCTTTTACCTTACTATATACATTATGTTCAATGCTGATAATTCTTTTTTCAAGATCAACTTTATCCCACGTTAGGGCACAAACTTCTCCTGTTCTCATACCAGTGAAACACGCAGTTAAAAACGCGCAAGTAAAGGAATCATTATTTTTAAATCTATTTAAAATGATATCAATTTCATCTTGAGTATAAATATGCCTTATGGTCTTTTTTTTAATTGTGCAAGATGTGGCAAACTTACAGTTATTGCTGGATTATAATTAATAAATCCAAAGATATCAGTTGCTACTCTAAATGAACATTTTATTACTTTTACAAAATTTCTTAAATATCCATAAGAGTAATCATATCTCCTACACACATCTATTAAATATTTATTCAACTGATAACTTGTAATTGCATTAAGTTTATAGTGTCCTAAACCGATTTTTAAATATTTATTAGCAATAACTGAATATTCTTCTATTGTTCTGTGTTTTAAATTTACTTTGCAATAATTCTCTATCCAATAATCTAAATAATCTCCATAAGACATAAATGCTTCTATCCTGCATCCACCATTTTGATATTCTTCATAAGCCTTTTGCCCTGCAATAAATGCAGCATTTTTTGTTTTAAAACCAGATTTTGAAATATACTTCCTTTTGCCATTTACTCTTGCTGTTTCAAACCTATACTGATACACCTTTCCCCTTTTTCTAATACTAATCATTTCTATCATCTCCTTTTTTATTTTTGATTAATTTTACTAAAACAAAAAGGAATGTTATCATTTTATCTATGTTAACATTCCTTTATTTATCAATGTTTT